>JAZURB010000107.1:0-3123 GCA_045605945.1 Acutalibacteraceae bacterium | reverse complement strand
TAATCCATCATTTCCGCAGCGGCTTTCGCCAGCACGCTTTCGGGAAGAACCGAGGGACCTGCCGAGAAATTATACACTCTTGCCATGATTATTTCCTCCAAACTTGTTCGGACAATGCCCGAAACAAAAACTTATTACCATTTTACTACACTAAAGAGCATTTGTCAATCATCATCGCCCGCTTTTCGCGGGTTTTTTACAGGATTTTTAATTATATTTTCCGCCTTTTTTCTTAAGAGGCTCCTCTTTTCCGTCGGGACGGCGAATCACGATGTTATCCAGCTGCGCACGGAGCGAAGCGCGATACGCCGCAATATATTCCGCACGGAGCGATGCTTGCTCGGCTTTTTCCTCCTCGGTGAGTCCTTCCGCCTTCGCCTTACGCGCCAGCTCGTTAATGCGATCAAAAGCTTCCTGTTTCATAGCTGTTTCCTTCCTTTTTATCCTATTGTCATAACGCTTTCAGTATACCAATTTTTATCCTCCTGTGCAACGGGGAATTCTCTTTTTTCACCCTTTTCACAAGTTTTGCACAATTTTATTAAAATGTTGTGCACTTTGCCAAACTACATTGATCGAAAATCGTCACTTTTGTCCCCTTTTTTATTATTTTTAATTATGCTATACTTATATTAGGTTCGGTTATTATTGGCTTTTTCATGTAAAAAGCCACTACCAGGAGGATACTATGAAAAAATTATTGGCTCTGGCGCTATGCATGATCATGCTTTGCACCATGATCCCGCTCACCGCGGCAGCTTTTGATCCCTACACGGTGTATACGGGTCAGGACGGTTGCCGTCTTACCGCTCTCACCTTTACACAAGCGGATAACCCGTGGCTGCTGTGGGATGTGGCATTTAACGAAGAATGTGACGGTCGCGTGTTGGTCACAGCAAAAGATCACCCCAACTTGGTCGGTCGCAGCATTGTTCCCTCCTTCACATTTGAAGGCGACAGCGTAACCTTCAACGGTGAAGAAATCACCGCAGGCGAAACCGCAGTTGAGCTGAAAGCCGAAAACGATCTTGTGATCACCGCCGGCAACAAGCGTGCGGAATACCAAGTATCGATTACCGAGGAGACCAACGGTTTGCCCGTCGTGCTGATCGACACCGACGGCGTCGGTATTCCCGATAAAGTGAATTATGTGGATTCGCATATTTCCGTGCTCGGCGCCGAAATGTACGGCGGCAAGGATATTTATGCGGCAGTCGCAGGCATCAAGCTGCGCGGCAACTCGACGCTTGGCTATGATAAAAAACCGTATCGCATCAAGTTTGAAAGCAAGCAGAATGTGTTCGGTCTGGGCAAGGCAAAAAGCTGGGTGCTTCTTGCCAACTACCTCGATCCTGCGGCGATGCGCAACGATATTGCGTACAACTTTGCAACACGCCTGAACGCCTACACCGCCGAGACAACGGGCTTCCAAGTGTATGTTCCCCGCGTGCGTCCTGTTGAAGTGTACCTGAACGGTGAATACAAAGGCCTCTATGACATGGGTGACCACATTCAAGTGGACAGCACCCGCATCAATATTGATGACAGCGGCGAAGAGTTTGATGACAACGATGTGCAGCTCTTCCCCGAAGGCAATGTCGGTTACTATCTTGAGGTCGAGGACTCCTCCCGCGTGTTGGAGGAATACGAAAAAGAAGGCGCGGCATATTTCACCATCAAAAACACCGGCGGCACCTCACTTGACACACTGTATGTACAGATCAAGACCCCCGAAGTGCCCTCGGCAGAGCAGCTTTCTTACATCACGGATTACCTGCAAACCGTCAATGATCTGGTGCTCGCCAAAGACGAGCGCGTGTTCGATTACATCGATATGGACAGCTTCATCGATTGGTACCTTGCCAACGAAGTGTTCAAGAACACCGACTCGGGCTTCCTGTCCAGCGTAAAAATGTTCAAGGACAAAGACGGCAAGCTGTGCATGGGCCCTGTCTGGGACTTTGATATCGGCTCGGGCGCCGTGGCTTACAGCAAAATCGACAATCCGACCGGTTGGCGCACCCGCGTGACCGAGCGTTGCGCTTGGTATGAGACGCTGTTCCAAATGAATACCTTTGTGGACGCCGTCGAACAACGTTGGGCAGACATCCGCAACAACGGCATCGTGGACAATATCTTCACCGATATCGATGCGCTCTCCGCGCAGTTGAACGATTCCGCGCTGCAAAACTACGCGACGTGGCACAACAGCTATGTCAACGCTGTCGGTACCACTTCTTGGCTGACCGTTCCCGATGTGTGCCTGAACGGTGCTTGGGAAGAAAATGTGCAATATCTGTACGCATACATGACCGCTCGCGTGCAGTGGCTGGACGAACAATTCGGATACTCCACTGCCGATGCTCCCGCGTATGTAAACCTGCTTGACTCCGCAATCACCTGCACCTCCTCTTCCCGCACCTACACGATCGGTAAGAGCTTTAATGTGCGTGAACTCGGCAACATGTATATGACGGTCAGCTCCTCGCAGGCATTCAACATCACCTTTAATTTCGACATCGGCACACCGTCGCTTTCTTCCGACTGGCAGGGCTCGAAACCCGAGCTGCCGTTCCAGGGTACAACGGGTCAAAACATCCCCGCCGGCACCTACACCGATGTAGAATTGAATTTGACGAACTTTATGCCCTTCTCCTCTAACCCCAACGCATCAACGATCACGCTCAACTCCGTGACGATCACCTCGGCAGGCTCCGGCTCACGCCGCAATGTGAAGCTCACCAAGCTGTATGCTTCCACCGAAGTGCAAGCCAACGTCAGCGGCAGCACCACAACAGCGATCGGCGGCAAGGCATTCATTCGCGGTATTCCCGAATACAGCCGCACACTTTCCGCCGACACCTTAGCGATCACGCCCTACGGTGCATCGGTCACCTATCAATGGAACGCAGACGGCACGGCAATCAGCGGTGCGACCTCTTCCACCTTCAAGCCGGATACATCGTACATCGGCAAAGAAATCACCGTAACGGTAAAAGGCAGCGGCGCTTACGGTAGCACCGTCACCTCTGCTCCCGTTACCTTCAACTACACCCGCAAGACGACCGCTACCTCGCAAGTCCCGCCGCTGGTTTCCAAAACGCACGATACGATCGTCGTTTC
>JAZURB010000106.1:0-1582 GCA_045605945.1 Acutalibacteraceae bacterium | reverse complement strand
GCATATCGGCCCGCCCTGCACACCGACTGTCAAGGTGGGAGACACCGTGGCAGTCGGACAGATCGTCGGTGACAGTGAAGCGTTTTTGGCTGCGCCTGTGCACAGCTCGGTGTCGGGCGAGGTGACGGCGATCACCGATATCACCATGCCGTCGGGCGCTGCCGTGAAAGCGGTCGTTGTGAAAACGGACGGCGAGCAACGCGAATATGAGGGGCTCACCCCGCCGACCGTGACGAATTTCGAAGAATTTTTGGCGGCGGTGCGCGCGAGCGGTCTTGTCGGACTCGGCGGCGCGGGCTTTCCGACGCATGTGAAGTTAAATCCGAAGAATATCGAAGCAATCGACACGATTATTATCAATGCCGCCGAATGCGAACCGTATATTACGGCGGATTATCGCGAATGCCTCGAAAACTCGTGGGATATCGTGTCGGGCGTGCAGGATGTGATGGAATTCCTCGATGCGCGACAGGTGATCATCGCGATCGAGGCAAACAAACCCGAAGCAATCAAGGTGCTTTCCGAGATTGCGGCGGGTGTCTCGAAAACGGGGCGCGAGGTGACAGTGCAAAAGCTGCCCGCGCGGTATCCGCAGGGTGCGGAAAAGGTGCTCATCGCACAAACCACGGGACGCAAAGTGCCGCCCGGGAAATTGCCGGCCGATGTCGGCTGCGTGGTGATGAATGTCACATCGGTGGCGGTGCTCGCGCGCTATTTGAAAACGGGTATGCCGCTTGTGAAAAAGCGCCTCACCATTGACGGCTCGGCGGTGGAAAATCCGCAAAATGTGTTTGTGCCGCTGGGCACCCCGATTGCCGATGTGTTGGCATTTTGCGGACTGAAAAGCGAGCCTGCAAAGCTGATGATGGGCGGCCCGATGATGGGCACGGCGCTGCGCGATGCGTCGCTGCCTGTTCTTAAGCAAAACAACGCCGTGTTGGCGTTTGCTGCGCAGGATGCGGTGTTGCCCGCGCCGAGCGCATGTATTCGCTGCGGACGCTGCGTGGCGGCGTGTCCGATGCAGCTCACCCCGCCCGCCATCGCCGCTGCATACAAAACGGGCGATGTCAACATGCTTCAAAAACGCGGCGTAATGGTGTGCATGGAATGCGGCTGCTGTTCGTATTCGTGTCCCGCCAACCGCCCGATCGTGCAAACGATGCGGCTGGCAAAAGACATGGTGCGTAACGCGCCGAAAAAAGACTAACGAAAGGAGTGTCGAAAACGGTGGAAGATCAAAAGATCGTATCCTCATCGCCGCATTTGCACAGCGGCGAATCCACGCGCATGATCATGCTGGATGTGATCATCGCGATGATGCCCGCGCTTGTTGCGTCGGTGTGGCTGTTTGGCTGGCGCTCCTTGGGCGTCGTGGCGGTATGCGTCGGCTCGTGTGTTGCGTCGGAATATCTGTCGCGGCTTGTGCTGCGTCGCGAACAAACCGTGGGCGACCTGTCCTGTATTGTTACGGGCATATTGCTCGCCTTTAACCTCCCGTCCACCATTCCGCTGTGGCAAGCGGCAATCGGCGGCGTGGTGGCGATCGTGGTCGTCAAGCAGATGTTCGGCGGTATCGGTCAGA
>JAZURB010000105.1:0-10337 GCA_045605945.1 Acutalibacteraceae bacterium | reverse complement strand
TCAGTCTCGGTACGGAAATCGGTCTCGAGAACGCCCGCACGCGCGCCGCCGATACCGGCAGCATAAGCGAGAGCGACATCCAGCGCACGACCGGTAGCATCCTGATGGATTGCCACGAGGCAAGGCACGCCTTTACCCTCTTGATACTCCGAACGCACCGTGTGGCCGGGGCCTTTGGGAGCAATCATGAACACATCGACATCGGCGGGAGGCACGATTTGACCGAAGTGGATCGCAAAGCCGTGCGCAAAGCACAGCGCCTTGCCCGCGGTGAGGTTCGGCTCAATGTCTCTCTTGTACATATCCGCTTGACGCTCGTCGTTGATGAGGATCATGATAACATCCGCATTCTTCGCAGCGTCAGCCGCGGTCATAACCTTCAGGCCAGCCGCTTCGGCTTTCGCCCAGCTCTTGGAGCCATTGTACAAACCGACGATCACATCGACACCGCTCTCGTGCAGGTTGAGCGCATGCGCATGACCTTGCGAGCCGTAACCGATGATCGCGACCGTCTTACCATTGAGAACGCCGAGGTTGCAATCGTCTTGATAATAAATCTTTCTTGCCATAAAACATTCCTCCTAAAAAAGATCATCGCATTGTTTTAATGCGAAAATTTACTATATGCATACGCGCCGCCGAAGCAGACACATAATACAGACTTAATTGGTTTTCTTACGCGTGGGATCGGCACCTTTTTCAATAGCGATCACACCCGTGCGAACAATTTCACGAATACCGTAAGGACGAAGCAGCATTTCCAGCGTATCGGTACGCTCAGCAGTATCCGAAAACTCGATCGTGAGCGAAGAGCGGGTTGCATCCACGATACGCGCCCCCATCAGCTCGGAAATACGCATAATATCGGCGCGTTGTCCCGCAGTAACCGCCACCTTGATAAGCGAAAGCATACGCGGAATATGCGTGCCGTTTTCCAGCGTTTTCACCTTGATAACGGGAATAAGCTTATTCAACTGCTTTTCCACCTGCTCGACAATATACTCATCGCCGTCAACAACGATCGTCATACGCGAAACGGAAGGATCCTCTGTCGTTCCAACAGCAAGCGAATCAATGTTAAATCCACGGCGGGAAAACAGGCCGGAGACTTTGGAAAGAACGCCCGGTTGGTTTTCAACGAGAACAGACATGGTATACTTCATAACGCAGACACTCTCTCCTTTCACAAATTTAAAGCGAGGGATAATCCCACGGCACAACACATTCCAACAAATACGGTTGATCGTCGGCAAGCATTTCATCAACAGCAGCAAGTGCTTCCTCATTGGAAGAAACGCTCTTGGCTTTGATGCCGTATGCCGCAGCAATCGTCACGAAATCAGGGCTGCCGTCAAGAAACACACCGCTGTAAACGCTGTCGTAGAAATTCTTTTGCAATTCGCGAACCATGCCGAGGCGACCATTGCGCATCACGATGATCTTGACGCCTTTTTGCTCTTGGCAGATAGTGGCAAGTTCCATAAAGCTCATTTGGAACGAGCCATCACCGCACACAGCAACAACCTGGCGCGACGGATCGGCACATTTGGCACCGAGCGCACACGGTACGGAATATCCCATGGTGCCCATGCCGCCCGAAGTGAGCAGACGACCTTCTCGCACATCCACATTGTTGGCACACCAGATTTGGTTTTGACCAACATCGGCACACACGATGGCATCGTCATTCAAGCGGCGAGAAAACACACGCAAAAACGTTTTGGGTTCCACATAACCGGCGAGCGGCTCAACCGACTTCGCAGCGTAGCGCTTCTTGCGGTCGCACACCACCTGCAGCCAATCATACTGTGTGACACAATCGACTTTTTCGGCGAGCGCTCCCAACACCAGCTTAAGATCGCCAACGATCGGGATGTGCGCCGACATGTTTTTGCCGATTTCGGCGGGATCGATATCAATATGAATAATTTTAGCACGATTAGCAACTTGACCGGGCGATGCCACAGCACGATCACCGACACGCGCACCCGCCATAATCACCAAATCGGCATCGCGAATGGCTTTGTTCGCGGGAACACAACCGTGCGAGCCGAGCATTCCCATATTCAGCGGATGCGACGACGGCAACGCGCCGACGCCCATCATGGTGCAAATCACGGGAAGTTGCGCCTTTTCAACAAACATGCGGAGTTCCTCCTGCGCTTTCGCAGAAAACACACCGCCGCCCGCGCAAAGCACAGGGCGTTTCGCCGCACGAAGGGCATCCAGCGCTTTTTTAATCTGCAGCGGATGACCTTGCGTGCTGGGTTTATAGCCGACAATGTCCACGGGCGCGGTATAATCAAACTTCGGCACATTATGCTGTTGAATATCCATCGGAATATCGATAAGCACAGGGCCGGGACGACCCGCCGACGCGATATAAAACGCTTCTTTGAAAACACGCGGCAGATCAGCCGCCTTTGTCACCAAATAGCTATGCTTGGTGAAAGGCTCGGCGGCACCCGTAATATCCGCTTCCTGGAAAACATCGCGACCGATCAGATCACTGCGAACCTGGCCCGTGATAACGACCATAGGGATCGAATCCATGTAAGCCGAAGCAATACCCGTGAGCAAATTGGTTGCGCCGGGACCCGAGGTTGCCACGCAAACGCCGACTTCGCCCGTCGTACGCGCATGACCGCTCGCCGCATGCGCCGCATTCTGCTCGGTGCGAACCAAAACATGGTGAACCTTGCTGCCGATGAGCGCATCATAAAACGGACAGATCGCTGCACCCGGATATCCGAAGATCGTTTTCACGCCCTCCAGTTCCAAGCAGCGGACCATTGCTTGTGCTCCCGTCACGGATTTTCTCCCCCTTCTTTTAAGCGATTTTGATTTATTATACAACCATTTTGTGCATTCGTCAATAAAAACTTTTGTATTTCTTTTTTATTTGCTATCACGCTAAAGTGCGGTGCTTTGCAACGCCTTTTTTCGGCATCTTATACAGAAAAAACCGCCTCTCGACGAGAGGCGGTTTTAACAAAACTCAGTCAATCCCTTTTTCGGCTTTAAACGCCAGAAAATCTTCATATGTCATACGCTTATCGAGAATGGTACCGTCAGCACGGAATTCAATAATGCGATCCGCCACCGTTTGCACAAACTGATGATCGTAAGACGAGAACAGAATGTTGCCTTTAAAATCGATAAGACCGTTGTTGACAGCGGTGATCGATTCAAGGTCAAGGTGGTTGGTGGGCTGATCGAGCATGAGAACATTCGAGCCGAACATCATCATGCGCGACAGCATGCAGCGCACCTTTTCGCCACCCGACAACACCTTAACGGGTTTGAACACATCGTCGCCGGAGAACAGCATTTTGCCGAGGAAGCCGCGCAAATAGGTTTCGGTATCATCGGTGGAATACTGTTGCAGCCATTGAATGATGTTTTTATCGGAATTATCGAAGAAATCGTTATTATCCTTCGGGAAATACGACTGGCTGGTGGTACCGCCCCATTTAAAGGAGCCGCTGTCCGCCTCCATTTCCTCGGAGAGGATTTTAAAAAGTGCCGTGATGCCCACTTCGTTGGCACCAATAAATGCGATCTTATCGCCTTTTTCCACGCGGAAGGACACATTATCGAGCACCTTCACGCCGTCAATCGTTTTAGTAATGTTTTCAACGAGCAGGATATCCTTACCCGCTTCGCGATCCATGCTGAAGCCGACGAACGGATAGCGGCGCGAGGACGCAGGCATCTCTTCCACCGACAATTTATCAAGCAACTTTTTACGCGAGGTCGCTTGACGCGATTTCGATTTGTTCGCAGAAAAGCGCTCGATAAAGCTTTGCAGTTCTTTGATCTTATCCTCACGCTTCTTGTTTTGATCACGCACCATGCGCTGCATGAGCTGCGAAGACTCATACCAGAAATCGTAGTTACCGACATAGATCTTGATCTTGTTATAGTCAACATCGACAATGTGCGTACACACATTGTTAAGGAAGTGACGGTCATGGGACACGACGATAACGGTGCCTTCGTATGCCATGAGGAAATCCTCCAGCCAAGTCACCGACGCGAGATCCAAGTGGTTGGTCGGCTCGTCAAGCAGGATGATGTCGGGTTGACCGAACAGCGCTTGCGCCAGCAAAATCTTAACCTTATCACGGTCGGCTACATTACACATCATTTGCTCGAGCATCGCCACCTCAAGGCCGAGACCTTGCAGCAAACGGCCCGCTTCGGTCTCCGCATCCCAGCCATTAAGCTCGGCAAATTCCGCCTCCAGATCCGACGCAAGAACACCGTCTTCTTCGGTAAAATCTTCTTTGGCATACAGCGCGTCCTTCTCCTGCATGATCTGATACAGGCGCGGGTTACCTTGAATAATCGTATCGAGTACCGTGAAATCGTTAAACGCAAAATGATCCTGTTTCAGAACCGACATACGCGTACCCTTATCGATCACAACCTCACCCGAGGAAGGCTCGAGATCGCCCGAAAGAATGCGCAAAAATGTCGATTTGCCGGCGCCGTTCGCGCCGATCACACCGTAGCAGTTGCCGGGAGTGAACTTCAAATCCACATGAGCAAACAGCTTTTGTCCGTTAAAATCCAAGCTAAGGTCTGCAACCGAAATCATATATGTACCTCCTAAAAGCCCATAATATCAACATTGTATCATATATTACCATACAGACAGGGCTTTTGGCAAGACCTAACTTGGATTTTCTTTCAGGCAATGCGCATTACCAAGGCGGTGGTATCATCGGTATGTTCTTTTTGTTGTTCTCGGGCATAAAATACGATCTCACTTGCGATCGACTTCTCCGAGGCACCGCTTTTTGCCAGCCGAACGATCATCTCTTCGAGCCATGTCGAATCATCCGACACTACACCGTCGCTGACCAGTACCAACACGTCGCCTTTGTCAACATATTCCTCGTAAGGGCGCGCATCGACTTGTCTTAAAATACCAATCGGTAAGGAGGATACAGCAATTTTACAAACATGACCGCGACTGTACAAAAACGCAGGAGCTGCTCCCGCTTTAAACCCTTGAACATACCCGTCAAACAAATCGATTTGTACAGCGTCCAAAGTCGCCAAGCTCTCTTCTTTGGATTTCACAAGCAACGATGAGTTGATGATGCGAACGATATTATCATAATGAAACCCCGCTTGCAGCATACGCGCAGTAAGCGCAGCTGCCATGGCGCCGTCCACCGCCGCTCTGCCTCCGCTGCCCATGCCGTCACTGAGAACAACGCAATAGCGACCGTTGTTATCATAGAAGTATTCAAATGCATCGCCGCACAGCTTTTCGGCTTTGCAATTCAGCTGAGCTGAGGCAAAACGCACCGCGAGTCGCGGCTTTTCGGTTAGGCGAATTTTGGTATAAAACCCGTTTTTCGTAACGGTAGGCTTATCCAACACGCACCCGCATGCATCGCACAATTCTTTGTGCCAACGCGTCGATTCGTCGGGAATATTCTCCCCTTCCATCAACAATTCCACTACGATGCGATCGCGCCGACCGATCAAACAAACGGCGTTCACAAGCGGTAAGCGATAACGCGCACAAACTGCTTCTATTCTCGCGGCAGTTTGCTCATCGGCACGCTCGGTGTGATGAAAATCCGTTGCAAATTCTTCCAGCAGCGATGCCATTCCTTCAAATTGATCGGTCACGATACCGCGCATATCCGCAAGTCTGGCATAAGCGCGTTCTTTGGCAACCAGCCGTGCATAACCGCTGTTTAAAGCCGCAATCACCTCGTCATGATGACGGCATACAGCAGAAAACGCAGAAGGAATATCTTTAGCGGTAATACGGCCTTTTTCGCGCAATACATCCCCCATTTGCCGAAACTGCTGCATAGTATCGGCAAATCGTTCTTCCCAGCATACTCCGCGTCGCGCACAGCCGTTACACAAATGCTCGCACACCTCGGAATACACGCTGTTTATATGCGGTGTATCCATCGCCGCTAACTTTTCAGAAACAGCATCCACGGTATCGGCAATATCTTTTATTGTGCCTGCGGCGTATTGCAGCCGCATTTCCAAGGATGAGCGCAATCCTTCAACAGCAGGTTCACTGCGCGCACGGCAAAAGAGCACATTTGCGCCACGCTCGGCGGCAACGGGTACAACCAAAAACAGCACCGCCGCTGCAAACGATTCGTACATGCCGATAACCACCGTTTGCAGATCACCCGAAGCAAGCAACACAAGCGTATGCACCAGCAAAAATAAACCGCCGATCGCTAGTCGACCAAACCGCGAAAACAATCCCGCAATCAAGCCGCCGAAAGCAAAGGATAATGCGGCATAGGCATACGACGGCATCGCCAATGCAGTTGTTGCGCCAAGCACAACTCCTGCAAGCATACCGCCCTGCTGCTGTCCCGCCTTTGCAGCAAGCAAAATGATCACAATGGTAAAAATCCTGCCAAAGGAGATATCACTGATCATAATCCCGTTAAGTGCCATAAGCAGCACGGCAACAACAATAATGAGCGATGCCTGTTCGCCGACCGTCAGCCCGCCCGTTCGAGACGACCCTTCAGCGACACGATAAGCGACATAACAAAAATATGAAAATCCCGCACCGACGAGCGCTTCACAAACAAGCGCTAATGCAACATCGGTTCCGATGCCATTTGTTGCCCCGACAGCTATACCGGTAATAATAAGCGAAACGAAGGTGACAAGCGGCGTATACCAGATACGGTCGGTGATTTTCTTTACACCGCCAAGCGCCCACCGCAAAGCGACGATAACCACCAAAGATGCCATATATCGCAACGGCAAGACGATATCGGCGCACATGAAATATCCAACAGCGGAAAACAACGCCATAAGAGCGGTATACGGTGAAGGAACACATGCACAGGCGCCGATACAAAACGGTGACAAACCGCCGTAAACAACAGCGCGCGGCATCATTAACCCCGTAATTGCCATAGAACCGATCAATACCGCCAAACGCACAATTTCACGTTTTCGCTCAACATGCGTTTCTACGTTCAGTTCCGACACATCCCCTTGCGATGATTTTGTAATTTTCACATCCGTCACTCCTCTTTTACACTTTTCCCCAGTATATCAAAAAAGCCCTCACGGATCGTGTCACAATCCGTGGGGGCTTTTTATACGGTTTTCATAGAAAAGATAAGAGTTTGACGAGAAGCGGCGAATCAACGCAGCGATGTTAAAAATCGTTCAAACCAATCAGGCAGCGGCGCTTCAAAAGAGAGCCATTCACCGCTGCGCGGATGACGAAATCCAAGGCGTCGAGCAAACAAACATTGCCCTTCAAAACCGCCAATCGCTTTACCACCGTAGACAGTGTCGCCGGCAACGGGATGCCCGAGATACGCCATGTGCACACGAATTTGATGTGTCCGCCCCGTTTCCAAGGTAACGCACACATGATCATAACCGTCAAACGATTCGAGCACTTCGAAATGTGAAACCGCTTGTTTGGAATTGGTGGGCGTTACCGCCATTTTCAGACGATCGCGAGGATTTCTGCCGATCGGCGCATTCACGGTGCCTTTGGATTCTTTCAAATGCCCCGTAACTACCGTTTCATATTGGCGAAAAAACGAGTGTTCCTTAATTTGCTCGGCAAGACCGTTATGCGCCATATCGTTCTTGGCAATCATAAGAAGTCCTGCAGTATCTTTATCGATACGGTGAACAATTCCCGGGCGCAAAACGCCGTTAATGCCCGACAGCGACTCGCCGCAATGATACAGCAGTGCATGCACAAGCGTTCCCGTCGCATGACCCGCAGCAGGATGCACGACCATACCTTTGGGTTTATTCACCACCAGCAAATCGTCATCTTCAAAAATGATGTCCAACGGAATGTTTTCGGGAACCAGCGCAAGCGGTTGCGCCTCAGGCTCGTCGACCTCAATAATATCATCGGCAGAAAGCACGGTTTTCTTAACGGCGTTTTTGCCGTTCACCGTAACACGATCTTGCTCGATCCACTGCTGCACACGAGAACGACTGATATCCAGTTCCGACGCCAAAAAGGCATCAAGCCTCGTCCCCGCCGCCGTTATCGACGCGGTGAGTATCGTCTTGTTCACAAGCCACCGCCACTTTCTTCGAGGATTTTTTCGGTTCGTCCGAATAAATAAACACAAAATAGATAAACAGCATGATCGCACCGATCACAACAAAGCAATCCGCTAAATTAAAAATCGGAAAGCTCATAAAATCCGTGCGGATAAAATCAACAACATAGCCACGATACAAGCGATCAATCAAATTACCGACACCACCCGCAATCACCAGAGAGCCGCCGATCAGCGCCATGACGCAGCGACGATAGCGACCGCTCAAAATTACCGCAAGCAGTCCGATAATCATCAAGGAAGTTACACCGACAAGCAGCCACCGCTGACCGGAAAACATACTCCACGCAGCACCCGTATTCTCCGTATACGCAAAGCTGAGAACACCGGGAATCACCGTTATGGGATCGGCGCCCTGCAGCTGCATAACCGCAAGCCATTTGGTTAATTGATCCGCACCGATAAGCACGGTGATCACCAGAACAATGTATAACCGAAACATCGTCCCTGCCTCCTTTTTTCAAAAAACAGCCGCCGCACCCAACGCGACGGCTGTTTTCGATAAAACATTACTGTTAAATTATTTCATGAGAGCAGCGCAGCGAGCACACAGATCGGGATGATCGGCATCCTTGCCGACCGAATCCGCATAGCTCCAGCAACGGCAGCATTTTTCGCCGTCCGCATGCGCAACCGTCACCGACAGGCCTTCCAACTCGCCGACGAACGCACCGTCGGTTTCGCCGTCAAGAGAAACCTGCGAAACAATGAGCGCCTCGGGGAGAAGCCCCTTGACATCTTCGAGGAATGCAAGCATCTCATCTTTCGCGTGCAGCGTCACGCGGGCGTCAAGCGATTTGCCGATCAGCTTGGAGGTTCGCGCAATCTCAAGCGCTTTTTGCACATCCTCACGTACAGCATGAATACGATCCCAGCGCGCCATAAACGCTTCATCGACCACCATCATATCCTCAACCGCAGGCAGATCATTGAAAATAACCGCACGGGCATCCTCGCCCTCAACATGAGGCAGGAAGCTCCAAATCTCCTCGGCGGTGAACGCCAGGATCGGAGCGAGCATACGGGTCAGCGTATTCAAAATGCGGTAAATCGTTGTTTGCGCGGCACGGCGGGTAGCGCTGTCCGCTTTTTCCACATACAGACGATCTTTGAGAACATCCAGATAGAAGTTGGACATATCGACAACACAGAAGTTGTGAATTCTGTGAAGCGCATCGTGGAAGGTGTAATTCTCATAAGCTTCGCGCACCTTCTCCATAAGCTGCGTCAAGCGCATGAGCGCCCAGCGATCCATTTCCAACAAATCGGATTCCGCTACCATATCGGTGTTGGGGTCGAAATCGTGGATGTTACCGAGAATAAAGCGAGCGGTGTTACGAATCTTGCGATACGATTCGGACAGCTGCTTCAAAATATCTTTCGAAACGCGAGCATCCACCGTGTAATCCAGCGAAGCAACCCACAAGCGCAGAATATCCGCACCGTACTGCTCGATGATTTCCGAAGGTGCAATAGCGTTACCTGCCGATTTATGCATAGCTTTACCCTCGCCGTCCACGACCCAACCATGAGTCAGCACCGACTTGTAGGGTGCTTTGCCATAACAAGCAACCGAGGTGAGCAGCGAACTTTGGAACCAACCGCGGTATTGGTCGGCACCTTCCAGATACATATCCGCAGGCCATTTCAGATAAGGACGCTCTTTGAGCACCGCCGCATGCGACGAGCCGGAATCGTACCACACATCCATAATGTCACTTTCCTTGCGGAAAGAATGACCGCCGCAATGCGGACAAGCAGCACCTTCGGGCAGGATCTCAGCAGCCGTATGCGTATACCAGCCATCGGAGCCTTCCTCACGGAACAGCGCGGAAACCGCTTCAATAAACGAACGGTCGATGATCGGTTTGCCGCAGTCCTCGCAATAAAACACGGGAATCGGCACGCCCCACAGGCGTTGACGGGAAATACACCAGTCTGCGCGGTCGGAAACCATTGAAGAAATACGGTTTTCACCCCAGCCGGGCATCCACTTAATATTGGCGATCTCGCGCAGCGTTTCATCCTTGAAGCTCTTAACCGAGCAGAACCATTGATCGGTCGCGCGGAACAGCACGGGGTTCTTACAACGCCAGCAGTGCGGATATTGGTGAATGATCTTTTGCATCGCAAACAGAGCGCCGGACTGCTCCAAGCATGCCGCGATCGCCTTGTTGGCATCATCCGTCTTCATGCCGGCGCAAACGTCGCCCGCTTCCG
>JAZURB010000104.1:0-19961 GCA_045605945.1 Acutalibacteraceae bacterium | reverse complement strand
CTTCCATAAGAAGAAGTCGATTGTATCTTATCCCGCCGCAAAACAACCCCAGACGCAAAAACCCGCCTCCGAAGAGGCGTGTTTCATGCTATCTATTAGTTGTACTTCTTGCGAGCAACATACGAGGTATGCAGGGTGTGGTGCGCCTTGTGGCCGCCGATGCCGTCGAAGTAGTTGTCATACAACTCCTTAACAACGGGAGACTCATGCGACTTGCGCAGCGCCATCGCTGCATCCTGATCGTAGAGCGCTTTCGCACGCGCCGCCTTGAGGTCGACGGTGTTCAGCACGGATGCCGGCTGAATGGGCTGACCGCCGCCGGTGACACAGCCGCCGGGGCAGCACATGATCTCGACGAAATGCCAGGGAGCGGTGCCGTCCTTGATCTTGGACATCACTTCGTTCGCTGCCTTCAGGCCGCTGGCAACCGCCACTTTCACTTCGAGACCCGCAATGTTGTAGGTCGCTTCTTTGAGGCTGTCGGTGCCGCGCACTTCGTGGAACTCGACTTCGCTCTGGCTTTCGCCGGTGAGCCAATCGTTCGCGGTACGCAGAGCCGCTTCCATAACGCCGCCGGTAGCACCGAAGATGACTGCCGCGCCGGTGTCCTCACCGAGGGGGCTGTCGAACTCTTCGTCGGGCAACGAGGTGAACTTCAGACCCGCACGATCGATCATGCGAGCAAGCTCACGCGTGGTGATCGCATAATCGACATCGGGCACGCCTGCCGCACTCTCGTCGTCACGGCCGACCTCAAATTTCTTCGCGGTGCAGGGCATGACGGCAACCGACACGATCTTTGCGGGATCGATGCCCATCTTCTCCGCATAGTAGGTCTTGATGACCGCGCCGCCCATTTGTTGCGGCGATTTGCAGGAGGACAGGTGAGCCAGTTGCTCGGGATAGTAGAACTCCGCAAACTTGACCCAGCCGGGGCTGCAGGAGGTGATCATCGGGAGAACGCCGCCGTTCTTCACGCGATCCACAAACTCGTTGGCTTCCTCAACGATCGTGAGGTCTGCCGCAAAGTCGGTGTCAAACACCTTGTCAAAGCCGAGGCGACGCAGCGCCGCGACCATTTTGCCTTCCACATTGGTGCTGATCGGCATGCCGAAGCACTCGCCGAGCGCCGCACGGATAGAGGGGGCGGTTTGCACCACGACATACTTGTCGGGATCAGCAATCGCCGCCCACACCTTATCGGTGTCGTCTTTTTCCGTCAAAGCGCCGGTCGGGCAAACGACCACGCACTGACCGCAGGACACGCAAGGCGTATCGTTGAGGTTCTTCTCGAACGCGCAGGACACGTGGGTGTCGATGCCGCGATCGTTCGCACCGATAACGGACACGAACTGCTCGTTACATTTCGCGATGCAACGACGGCACAGGATGCACTTGTTGTTGTCGCGCACGAGGTGCGGAGCCGAGGTGTCGATCTCATAGTGCGGGTTGAAGCCGTCGAACTCGCCGTTGTCTTCCACGCCGTAGTCGCGGCACATCTTCTGCAGTTCGCAGTTGGTAGAACGCACGCAGGAGAGGCACTTCTTGTCGTGGGTGGAGAGGATCAGCTCGAGCGTCGTCTTGCGCGCCTTGCGGACCTTCTCGGTGTTGGTTTGGATCTCCATGCCTTCCGCCACGGGATACACGCAAGCGGTGACAAGGCCGCGCGCACCGGTCGCCTCAACGACGCAGATGCGGCAAGCGCCGATCTCATTAATATCTTTCAGGAAGCACAGGGTGGGGATTTCCACGCCTGCCGCACGGGCAGCTTCCAGGATGGTAGAGCCTTTGGGCACGCTGACCGCAATGCCGTTAACTTTTACATTGACCATTTCCATTTCGCAGCGCACTCCTTTCTTATTCCTTAACGATCGCACCGAACTTACAGTTCGCCATGCAGACGCCGCACTTGATGCACTTCGCAGTGTCGATCTCGACGGACGGCAGCTTATGGCCGGGTGCGACATAGTCGGTCTTGCTGATGGCGTCGACCGGGCAGTTCTTCATGCACTTGCCACAACCGATGCACTTGTCAGCGATAACCTTGAACTGCAGCATCGACTTACAAACACCCGCGGGGCACTTCTTGTCGACCACGTGCGCAATGTACTCGTCGCGGAAGAAGCGGAGAGTCGAAAGCACGGGGTTGGGAGCCGTCTGGCCCAGGCCGCACAGGGAGTTCGCTTTGATGTATTCACACAGCTCTTCCAGACGATCGATGTCTTCGAGCGTGCCGTTGCCCGCGGTGATCTTATCGAGGATCTCGAGCAGGCGCTTGGTGCCGACACGGCAGGGCGTGCACTTACCGCAGGACTCGTCAACGGTGAATTCCAGGAAGAATTTCGCGATATCGACCATGCAGGTGTTCTCATCCATGACGATGAGACCGCCCGAGCCCATCATGCAACCGATCGCAGTCAGGTTATCATAATCGATCTCGGTGTCGATAAGATGGGCGGGGATGCCGCCGCCGGAGGGGCCGCCCGTTTGCGCCGCTTTAAATTTCTTGCCGCCGGGGATGCCGCCGCCGATATCGTAAACGATCTCGCGCAGGGTGGTGCCCATCGGGATCTCGACCAGACCCGTGTTATTGATGTTGCCGCCGAGCGCGAACACCTTGGTGCCCTTCGAACGCTCGGTACCCATGGATGCGAACCACTCCGCACCCTTCAGGATGATCTGCGGGATGTTGGCGAAGGTTTCGACGTTGTTTTCCACGGTGGGTTTGCCGAACAAGCCCTTGACCGCCGGATACGGAGGACGGGGACGGGGTTCGCCGCGATTGCCCTCGATCGAGGTCATCAGCGCGGTCTCCTCGCCGCAGACGAATGCGCCTGCGCCCAGACGGATGTCCATATCAAAGTCGAAGCCGGTGCCGAAGATGTCTTTGCCGAGCAGACCGTATTCACGGGCTTGCTCAATGGCGATCTGCAGACGGTTGACCGCGATCGGATACTCCGCACGGACATACACATAACCTTGGGTCGCGCCGATGGCATAGCCCGCAATCGCCATGGCTTCGATGAGCGCGTGGGGGTCGCCTTCCAGCACGGAGCGATCCATGAACGCGCCGGGGTCACCCTCGTCGGCGTTACACACAACATACTTTTGATCCGCTTGGTTCATCGCGGTCAACGCCCATTTGCGACCGGTGGGGAAACCGCCGCCGCCGCGACCGCGCAGACCCGAATCGGTGATGATTTGGATAACCTGCTCGGGAGTGTACTCGGTGAGGCACTTACCCAGAGCCGCATAGCCGTCCATACCGATATATTCTTCGATATTTTCGGGGTTGATCACGCCGCAGTTACGCAGCGCAACACGCACTTGCTTTTTGTAGAAGCCCGTCTCGCTCAGCGACACATTCACGCCCTCGGGGGCAGGCTCGGTATCGCCGGTGTCATTATACACCAGGCGCTCGACCAAGCGGCCTTTGAGCAGATGCTCGGTGACGATCTCCTCAACATCCTTCTCCTCCACACGGCTGTAGAAGGTGCCTTCGGGATACACGATAACAACGGGGCCGAGAGCGCACAAGCCGAAGCAACCGGTTTGCACGATCTTCACTTCTTCGGCGAGACCGTTTGCCTCGAGTTGCTGCGCAAACGCTTCTTGGAGCTTCGCGCTGCCGGACGAGGTACAGCCGGTACCGCCGCAGATCAATACATGTGAACGAATCATATTGTCATCCCTCCAACTTATTCAGCGTTGCCGACCGTGTAAGCTTCCACAACCGTTCCGCCTTTGATATGCTTCTCAACGATCTCCTTGACTTTCTCAGGAGTCAATTTGACATAGGTAGTTTTGGTGTCGCCCTCGTACACCTCCGCCACAGGCTCATACTGGCAAATGCCGATGCAGCCCGTCTGCGTGACGGTCGCCTCGGCGGTCAAGCCGGCGGCATTGATCTCGGAAACGAAGGTGTTGAGCACGGGACGCGCACCCGCCGCGATGCCGCAAGTCGCCATGCCGACGACGATGCGCTTCTCGCCCGAGCCTTCGCGAAGCACAACTTTGTCCTTCATTTTCTCTCTGATTGCTGCGAGTTCTGCCAACGATTTCATATTCTCAGATCCTTTCTGCAATAATATCTTAATTTATGAAACAGACGAGGCGTATTGTTCCTTTAAATATTCCTCGATCCATTGCAAGACCTCAAAAGCCGCCAACGACACATCGTCGCCCAGCACCGCGCGAAGCTCGGCGGTGAACAACCGCACCGTAGCTTCGGGGGTCGTGTGGGTAAATTCAAAGTCGATGGTGGGTGACCCTTGAATGAGGGTCGTCATGGTGGAGATCATGTCTCCCAGCGGGGTAAAATCCAGATGATCCTTACAGAATGTCGCCGTAACGACTGTGCCGTGCGCGTCGGGAGATTTCTCGGCGGTGTCGGAAACGATGGTGACCTTACCGCCCGTTTGCTCTGCCGCCAAAGTCAGCAGCGGCACACCCAGCCCGACCTTGCGGGTGGTGCGCGTCGTGTAAAACGGATTTGCCAGCTGCGCGACGACCTCCTCGGTCATGCCGCAGCCGTTATCGCGAATTTCCAGCGTGAGCAGCGTGTCCGTTTCGGTGATTGTGATGCCGATACAGGTCGCTCCCGCCTTGACGGAGTTCATGGTGATATCCAGAATATTGAGCGACAGCTCTTTCATCGATATTCCTCCATTGCTTTGCATGCCGCGCGCAACCGCTCAAAAAAACGGGCACGCACCAGGTCGCCGCTGTATGGTTCATCGTCGATCTCAACGCTGCAGCTCGCTTCGCGGATGTCCCACAAATAATGCGCATCCGAGCCGGAGACGAACAGCATATCCCTCAAAATCGGATGCTGCGCTTTCAGCGTCTCGATCGTATCCGCATCCCGCACCTCGGCAATGCCGAACGGCGGATCCGCAGGAAAGCCGCCGAGCACCGCCAAAATGCCGTTGGCGGTACGGTCGATGTGTGCGGGATAGCACACGCCACCGTGCTGCACACACAGCGCCGCTCCCTGTTCGATCGACAGGGCGGTGGCAACGGGCAGGAAGTTTTCGTCAATACCGATCACCTCGTCTGCCCCGTTCATGATCATCTGATCTCCAAAAATATCCGGACGATTGGGGAACGCCGTGCGATGCGGTGAGACCGCATCATCAAATGCCGCCGCTTGATCAAGCGTTTCGAACAGACACACCAGATGGATATCTTCCGCGGTGGTCAGCTCCATGCCGGCGATCGGGATGATCCCCTGTCGCTTTGCGGCCTCAAAAAAAGCGGGGCAGTTTTTGGTGGTATTATGATCGGTGAGCGCCATGATCTGCAGTCCGCAAATCGTGCCCATGCCCGCGATGTTATTCGGGGTCATATCGTCGTCCGCGCAGGGCGACAGGCAGGAATGGATATGCAGATCGTAGTAGTAGGTGCTCATGTCAGCACCTCGCCGAGCGCCTTACACACCGCATAGGTGGAAGCCGCGCTGCCCAACAGCGTGATGCCTTTTGCCTTTGCAGCAGCAACAACATCGGCATCCACGCCGACATCCTCGCTGAGGATCACACACGCCACATCGGCAAGCGAAGCAACGGCGATGACATTGATGTTCGTCATGATCGTCACCCACGCGTCGCCTTCGTTGACACGGCCCATGACCCAGCTGAGCAGGTCGCCCGCGTAAGCGCCCGTGACCTCACGGTCGGGGTCGGCGACGGTGATCTCGCGCAAATGCAGCTGTGCAGCCAACGCCGCAACGGTCATACGCGGTCACTCCTTTCGCGGTGGGCCGATGCGACGGCGTCGCAGCTCGGCATTTTCGTCTTTCAGCTGCTCACACAACCGAATCAAACATGCATCCGCGGTGGCTTCGCCTTTGACAACATCCTCCGCCAACGCCCGACAGGTCGGCGCGCCGCAGGATCCGCAGTCAAGTCCCGGAAGCTCACTGTTTAATCGACGGATTTCGCTCATGCGGCGCATGGATTCGACCATGCTTTCCGCAAGGCGGGTAATGGGACGGCAGACGGGTTTGTCCGCAAACATCACCTCGTCGGGGATCGCGTTGTTTTCGTCCTCCTCAAGGAAGTTTTGCGAAACGGGCAAATACCGCCGCAGCGTTTGCAAGCGTGTGCGCGCGATGTAGGGGTTTTCCACCGCCAACACACCGCCGACGCAGCCGCCGTTGCAGGCGTTGAGTTCGATGAATTCCAGTTGCGGGAGCTTGCCCGTCTCGATCTCATCGAGCACCGCGATCACATTGCGAATACCGTCAGCCGCGAGATAGCTTTCGTTGAACACCGCGGACGATTCGCCGCCCGAGGTCGCCCAACTGATGCCGATCATGCCCGAATGCGAATTCGGGGTCGGTATCTTATCTTTTTTCATCACATTGATGAGTGCAAAATAGACATCCTGCATGGAAACCACGACATCGACCGCACTCTTGTGCGAACCGAAGCCCTGTTCCACATAGCTGACTTTCGCAGGGCACGGCGAGATAAAGCACACGCCGATCTCTTCGTCCGCAAGCTCCGGATGCTGCTCCTTCGCCCGCGCGCGCGCCAATTCAGCGGCGATCTCCATAGGCGGAAGGATGGGCAGGATGTTATTGTAAAGCGAAGGAAAACGCAAGGCGATAAGCCGCACGATCGCGGGGCACGCCGAGCTGATGATGGGCTTTTTGATACCTTCGCGGTGAATGTAGCGGCGCGTATACGCCGACACCAGCTCCGCCGCTGCGGACACCTCGAACACATCGTCAAACCCGATGTCTAAAAGTCCCTGCAGCACATAATCCACATCATCGAGATTTTCAAACTGCCCATAAAGCGACGGGGCGGGCAGCGCGATTTTCCATTTGAAGCCGTCCATGGCTTCGAGTTTTTTGTAATTCGCCTTTTTGGCCTGGTTCGGGCATACTCGAATGCATTGCCCGCAATCAATACACCGATCCGCATTGATGACCGCGTGTTTATCGCGGATACGGATCGCCTCGGTGGGACAATGCTTCAAACACGTGGTACACCCATTGCACTTAGATACATCCAGGCAGACGGAATGCTCATACCTATTCATGTTCGCTTATTCCCTTACGACCAAAGTGTTTGCCGACGGTCAAAAGTCCACGCGCATGGTAACGGTGGTGCCTTTGCCCGGTGCGGAGTCAATTTTCATGGAGTCGGTGTAGCGTTTCATGTTGGGGAGACCCATGCCGGCACCGAAGCCGAGCGAGCGCACATTATCGGGCGCGGTGGAGAATCCCTCCTGCATCGCTTGCGCGATATTTTCAATACCGGGACCTTCGTCCTTCAAAATAATCTGCACGCCTTGCTCATCCACAATCATGTCGGCAGTGCCGCCGCCCGCATGGATGACCATGTTGATTTCGCCCTCATACATTGCAATCGAAACACGGCGAATATCCTCCGGCGTAACGCCGAGCTCACGCAGGATCTTTTTGACCTCGACCGAAGCCTGTCCCGCGGAGGTGAAATTGTTGCCGTCCACATCAAAGTGGAATTGCAGCGTCTCACTCATACGGTTGCTCCGTTTCCGAGCCCGGCCGCATACAGCAAGCCGCACGCCTCATACATGCGCTTCGAGGTGGACATCAACGTGATACCCGCCTCCTCGGCAAGCGCGATCATATCGTCGCTCGGGCGCTTGGAACGCACAAACACGATACACACCATGTCCATCATCTGGGCGGTGCGAATCACCTGCGCATTAACAAGACCCGTGAGCAGCACGGCTTGATCCTTTACATAAGCAAGCACATCGCTCATCATATCACTGCCGCAAGCGGAATGCACATCCTTCGAAAGGCTGCCCTCGCCAACGATCAGTTCTGCACCGAGAAGCTCCTTGATTTGACGAATTTCCATATGCTTTCGTTCCTTTTATGCTTGGTATTTCGCGAGAATCGCGGGCACGTCATCCACCGTCAAGCGACCGTGAACATCCTCGTTCACCGTCAAAACAGGTGCCAAGCCGCAAGCGCCGATGCAACGGCAAGCGGTCAGCGAGAAGCGACCGTCAGCGGTGCATTCATCTGCGCCGATACCGAGCAGCTCACTGAGCTTGTTGAAGATATCGCCCGATCCCTTAACATAGCAAGCGGTACCCAGACACACGGAAATGTTGTATTCGCCCTTCGGGGACAGCGAGAATTGCGCATAAAATGTCGCAACGCCGTACACCTTCTCGACCGACACGCCCATGCCTTCGGCGATCATTTCCTGAACCTCAAACGGCAGGTAGCCGTAAATATCCTGAGCGTCCTGCATAACCTTCATAAGGCGGCTGGAATCGTGCTTGTTGGCATCGATAACAGCCTTCAGCTTTGCTTCCTGCTCAGGAGTGCCTTTGAAAGGCAGCGTGCTTCTTTTCTTTTGCATAAAGCGGTTCCTCCCTCGTGATTTTTTTGCGTATATCTGTAACGGGCGAAAGGCTAGACCTCTCCACCATTACAGTTCATCCAATATATTATATCGCATAGTTTTCGATTTTGCAATCGAAAACTATCAACTTTTTACGAAATTTCTTATGTTTTTAGTGCTTTCTTGAAAGGAATGCCTATACACCCGCCTGCCGGCGGGGTTGTGTTGCGCAAAATATCCGTCGGCATTGTCCGATGTGCAAAAGCGAACGGTGTGCTTTAAGCACACAAGAAAACCCGTCCCGCAAGGCACGCTTGCAAGACGGGTTGTTTTTCAAACAGATACACACGGCAACGCACAGAACCGTTTGTTGTTTTGACGGTGTTCTTCTTGGCTCCCTCTGACGAGGGAGCCAAGGGGATGCGGTATCTTTTACGAATAAACCCCGCTCTATCGTCAAAGACAGAGCGGGGTTTGTTTGTTACGGTTTTACGACATTATCATAATAGCCGTCGTCGTCGATCGGCGGGCGGGTGGTCGTGGTCGTTGCGACCGTCGTCGTTGTGACAATGATCGTCGGGGCGGTCTGTGCACTGCCGTCGCCGATCCACACCAACAGTTGCCGCGCATCAATCGTCGTGACTCTGCCGTCGCCGTCGATATCCGCTTGCTTAAACTGCGTTGTGCTGAGCGGACGCGTTCCGACAATTTGCAGCATTACAGCACGCACATCGATGCTGTTAATGCGTCCGTTGCCGTCGATATCGCCGACGATGAACGACTCAGCCGTCACCGCCGTGAACGCCACCGTGCTCAGCGTTACCAGCACGAGCAGCGCAGCGATCCACGCAAGCAGCGAAGAAGGTGTTTTCATGACACATCCCCTCCTTACTCAAATTCGGAATAGTGAATTTCGGGCTCGGTCATCCGCGTTGTCGCGGTCGAGCCTTTTGCAGACGCTGCCGTTTGCGGCAGCGTTGCCGTTGTTGCCGTGACGCCCTCCGCCGCGGCGGTAGTGGTTGTTGCCGCCACCGTCGCCTCTTCTTCGACAAGCGCGCCCGTCTCTCCCGCGTCGTTGACCGTTGTCACCGCGGAGACCGCAGCGGTTGCAGTTGTGGTCGCGGTCGTCGTGACGGCGGTCGAAGCACCTGCATCACCGACAGGGGTCTCCTCGGCGGATTCGTTGCCGCACGCCGTCAGGCTGCCGATCAGCAACGTGAGTGCCGCCGCTATGATCCATCGTTTCATCGGCATTACCCCCGCACCGCGGCGAACGAAGCGCTGCAGCCGTGGTACACATTGGTGCCGGTGTAGTTGTTGTAATACACACGCTCCAGACCGTTGGCATCGGTATAGTGAATGTAAGAACGCGCGAGGAACTCCATGGCATAGGCTTGCTCGAGCGCCTCGCCCTCGACACCTTCATAAGTGATAACCGCCGTATACAAGCGATAGGTCTCACCGTTAAAGTGATCCTCAACGCCGCTGCACACCATGTTCTGCACATATTTATAGGTTTGGGTCGTGTTCACGCCGTTGGCATCGGCATCGTTATATTGCAGGGTGTAGCCTTCGGCACCGCCTGCATATTTCTGCGCGGTGGAGGTCTTCGCCATAACGAAGCCGTATTCCGCCTCGCCGCCGTTCACCTCGTTGATTTCAGCATACACATCCTCTTTGAGGACGGTGATGAAACGCAAGCCGCTTGCGGCGTCGCCGTAGTGCTCCACGCGGTCATCGGCGATGTCGCGGATTTGCACGCCGACCAAATCGTAGCCTTGATAGAAGCCGTCATATTGCTTGGTATCGGCAGCTTCCTGCTCGACCGTACCCGTTTCGATCCAATGCGCATACACATCGACATTGCCGCTGAGCTTCGAACCCCAAACAAACGGCTTGTCCTCGGAAACGGGATCCATATACCAACCTTTAAAGATATATTCGTTATGGGTCTCATAAGAAAATGCGGGCAGATCGAAAAATTTCGGGACCGTGCCGTTCGTCAGCACGAACTCGCTGCCGCCCATCTGCGGCATTTTCTCATAATAATAGGTGCGGAACGCATCGTCACCTTCATAATCCGCATTATTCGCATGGAACACCACGCGATTGAGATCGATCACCGCGCCGAGCGTACCTTGCTGGATATATGCACCGCCGATTGCCGCGCCGTAGATACCATCGAGATCGGTTTCCTTATCGGCATCGGGGACTTGCGGCACCTTGCCGCCCGCGGTTTCCACGGTGGCGGTATAGCCCGCGCCGCCCGTGACTTGATCCTCCACGAGCGTGTTCATCGCGAGCGTCGAGCCGTCGGCAAAGTTGAGCTGCACCACTTCCAGGCGATAATAATACGGGATTTGCCGCTCCGCGTCATACCATTGCCAGACGGAATATTCACCCTCGCCTCTGCCGGTCGTGGGGTTGATCGCCACCGTCACGGCAGCCGCTTCGTGCTGCGAAATGCAGAACCAGCTCCAATCGGGCGCCGCAGTCACAGCATCGTCCGACCAGTAGGTGATCTTCACCTGCGCCGACATCGGCATGGTATCGGCAGTGATGCCGTCGCCGAGTTCGACATAGAAATCGATCGTAAGCAGGTCGGGGTCGTATTTGAGCATCACCGTGACTTTATGCAGCGTACTGCCATCGGGTTGCTCGATTTTCTCCACCTTGCGGCGGGAGGGATCTTCATAATACCCTTCGAGTTCTACATTGACGCTGTAGTCGTATTCGGACGACAGGTCGGTATAGAACGACGGGATCTGGAAGATATCCTGCTACATGTCGTCGCCATGGGTATGCCACAAGCCGTCGGGATAGACGCGCTGATAACCGTCCATCGCCACATATTCGCGGTTTTCCGCATCCGCGTTGGTGCGCAGATCGCTCGTCAGCTGGGCATAGAGATCTTTTTTATAGTTGTTCGCCAGACCGTTGTCGCCCTTTTGGGTGTGGTCGATAATGACGGTCAGGTCGACCACATCCATGACCTGCACCCACTTGGCATAGAGCGTCGTATCCTCTGCCACATTCGCCGCGATCGCATCGCCCGCAGAGATGGTGAGCTCTTTGTCGAGATACCAACCGGCGAACTGATGCCCCGCCAGCACGGGAACGACATCGGAAAGCGCGGTTTCGTAGCTCCAGGTATGGCTGGTGGGATAATCCCCGCTCATCGTGCCTGCGCCGATCACATAGTTGATCGCGTAGGTGTTCGGGACAAGCTTGGCGATGAGCAGCTGCTCTTGACCGCCGTAGTGATAGTGGGTCGGAGCTTGATAGGTGATCGTATACGGCAGGTCTTTCGTGTAAGGCACTTTTTCTCCGTTTACGGTCGTCGTTTGCACGCGGATGCCGTATTGATAATAGGTTGCGCCGTCCTGGCTGCTGATCCACACGGGAGTCGAGCCGACGCCGAGACCGTTTGCCATGGGCACATTGTTGCCGCGCAAGCCATCGTCAAACTTCATCTGCGAGATGACCTCCCACTCCGAGGGAGCGGTATCGCCGGGTTTGACATCGTAAGTCACCAAAACTTCGGCAGCATCGGGGCGGAAGCCTTCGCCGATAGCAAGCGCATCCACCTTATACTGCAGATCGAACTCGTCGGGATCGAAATGGTTATGAATATTCACCGTGCCGACAGAGGGCGCGTCTTCGCCCCACAGCACCGTATAGTCGGCAGGAATATACAGCGGATACTCCAGCTTCATCGTGAGGCTGTCGGGCTCGTTTTGGAACATCGCCACAAAGTTCGGCAGCAACAGCTGCACGCGATAGGTCGAGCCGTCGTCGGGAATACTTTCGAACGCGTAATACGCCATGCCGACCGCACGCGTGCCGAAGGCGTAATAATATTCCTCGTTGGTATAATCGAGCGTTACCGTTTGGCTGCTGACTGTTTCGAAATAGCCGTTGGGAGCGATGCGTTGGAGCAGCACCACCGCCGATTGCGGGCGATCCTTCGGATTGATCGTCTGCACCGTCGGTACGCCGCCCTCGTTATCTTGCTCATAGGTTGCGCCGACCGTCACAAGTCCTTCCACCGTCTTGGGGGCTTTCCACAGCGCACGCAGCGTGATATCGCTTGTCAGCGCTTCGCCCGCCGTCACCGTCTTATCGGGATTATCGACAAGCACCCAGCGATCAAACACATAGTTATCGCCGCGGTTGGGAACATAGTCGCCGATGTTGGGAACGAAGAACTGATCGGGCAGCACCGTGTTCGCGGTCGTGCCGCGCAGCGTACCGCCGTCGGGATCAAAGGTCACGGTATACGGGTGCGCATACACAGTGATCGTGATATCGCCCACCTGCTCGTCATGGTCATTCGTGAAGTAGGCACCCGCCAGCGCGTTGCCGTCGGGGGATACGCCGCCGTCAACCGACACGACCGCCGTGTACGCGCCTGCGGGATAGCGACCGTCCGCCGAAGCGAGCGACGTATAGTTCGTACCGTTATCCGACACCAGCATCAACTCGGTGCCGTCTTTGAGCGTCAAACCCGCGGCGCTGACGCGGTAATAATACGGCAGCTCGCGTTCACTGTCCTCCCAAGCCCACACGATATAGGACTCATGGCCGCACCAATCGCCGTTGGC
This sequence comes from Acutalibacteraceae bacterium, assembly GCA_045605945.1. Classification (GTDB taxonomy): domain Bacteria; phylum Bacillota; class Clostridia; order Oscillospirales; family Acutalibacteraceae; genus RGIG1959. Next base: position 7,003 of record JAZURB010000104.1, on the reverse strand, counting down.
GTTGGTGGTATCAAAAACCGCATCGTGGGTGGAATCCATGTGCTGTGTCACCGGATACCATGCCTTCTCGTTCGGAACCGCATAGCCGTAAAGCGACGGATTATAGAAAGAAGCAACCTTCACATCCACCGCCAACGGCACGAGCGCATCGTTGTCAATATTTTCGACAACGGTGTACTCCAGCATATGCATTTCGGGAGCGTATCGCATGCGGATCACCACCTGATAGGTGATATCACCGTTGCTGTCCTTCACCTCGGTCACCGTGCGACCGCCTGAAAGCACTTCATATTCGCTCATAAACGCGTTCGCCGCATATTTGTAAGCGATATCCAAATCGGTGAACAGGTTATCGTACACCGTGGTGGTCACATTGCCGTCCGTCTCGCCTTTGTAATAACCGTCTTTGTCGGTGTAGCTTTTTCCCGGCACCTCGATATAGTCGGTGCTGTCGACAGGACGATAGGTCAACTCGATCGTCATTTCACGATCCAATTTCTTATCCACCGTGCCGTCGGCACTCTTGCCATCGACAATGATGGTCACATCGACGGTGGCCTTGTTGATCTTTTTCCACTGCGCCGTCAGACGATAGGGCTTGTCGATCGCACTGCTCAGCAGCGCCGATGCGGCATACAGCGTGCCGTTCTCGTCAAGCCAGCCGATAAATTCAAAGCCGTCCTTGGTGGGCACCGCCGCCGACACCGTCACAGCGTCGCCCGTGCGATAATATTCGGTGGTCGGGACGGGGCCGCCCACGCCGCCGTTCACATCGTACTGCACATCGTTGAAGAACAGATAACGCGTGCGCGCCGCATCGTTGATAACGAGCTGCTGACCGTGACCGGTCAGCGTATAATTCGCGCCGTCATAATAATACAGTTGATAGGTGCCGTTTTCCAGCTTGGCGTTGTAAACGCCCGTGGCGGTTTTCGTCATTTCGATGAAGGTCACGCCGTCCGCCGAAGCATACAGACCGGCAACGCCGTCTTTCACCGTCGTGAGATCCACACGCTCGCCCGTTGCCGTGCCGTCGGCATATGCACCGTTAAGGATGACCTCAACCGTAGCGGCAAAGGTTTGGGGCTTGAGCTCATATGCCGCCGTAAAGGTCATATCCGATGTCACGCGCATTGCCGCGATTTCCTCTTGCGTCAGCACCGCGCCGTTGCCGCCGTGCAGCACCCAGCCCTTGAATGTGTAGTTCTCGCGCGTCGTGTCGCCGCGAAACGCCGGCACCGCATCATAATACGTATGATCGGTCACCTGATCGACAAACACTCTTTCCGTCACGCCGTCAGTATAGGTGACGGTGAACTGCACCTGCTCCTTCAATTTGACGGTGGCATTGAACACCGCCAGATAATACTCATTCGATACCTTCGCATACGGCACGGTTTCGCTGCCGCCGCTCTCGGGAACGACCGTCGCCGCAGCCTTGTTGGTCTGCGTGACAGTCACGGTATATTTGTATTTGCCTTCGATATACTCGCCCACATAGGAGCCGTCGCTCTGCTTCTCCCACTCCATATCCTGCTTGAAGTGCGCTTCGTACGCAGCCGTCACTTGATCGAAGGTCGTATATTGCGTCGTGTCCTTATCGTTGGCAAAGCCGCCGAAATAGACGCCTGCCTCATTCATCTCCACGATGTACACAGGCGGTGTCACGGTCAAAAGACCGTCGCAATGGTTATCGGGATTTTGCATGGTGTTTTGGTTTTTCAGCGCATAACCGTAAAACGCATCGCCCAGACCCGTATCCTCAAGCGCCAGCTTGGACTCCTCGTCCATGCATTCAAGCACCGCGCTCCAGAAACGCTTGACGATCGCCACGCGCTCTTCATCCGTTATCGCTTCTGTATCGCCGACAGGGATAAAGTGATACGCATTGCCGTTTTTGTTTTCCTCATATGCCACGCGATCGGCATATTCCTCGCTCTTGAGCTTGGTGATGTTGACATTGATCGTCATGAACGGCACATCGTCGTTCGAGGGGCCGTATTCCGCCGCATCGCCGGGTGCCGCGAACGATTCGGGCAACACGCCGTTGGCGATATAAAACATATCAAACGCGACCCACCGGTCGGGTTCGGGTTCTTCGGGCGCTTCGCCGAGCATCACAACGACCGAACGCGAATCCGGGTCGATATGCTGCGTCGCCGAGGGATAGCCGGCTTTCGACGCGTTCACCGTGTAATACTGCGTCGTACCGTTATAGTAGATCGCGGTATTAAAGGTATACACACCGTTACCCGCATCGGTCAGTGCCACATTGGTCGTGCGTTGATTGCCGCCGGGGGTCAAATAGGTGCGTGTCGCCGTCACGGTCGCGTCGGTCAGCGGGTTGCCGCTGCCGTCCACGATCGTGATCGTCACGATTGATGTGCTGGGAGCCGCCGACACAGAAATACTCTGCACGGGCAACACCCCGATCATCAAACAAAGAGCCATGAAGAACGCAAATACTCTACGCTTCATAAGCCACCCCTCCTATTGCCATTGCATAATATATACCTTCACAAACAGTACACCTATTATACATTATAGTCCCTTTTTTGACGGGTTGCAAGCGCTTTAATAGAGGAAATCGAAAAATATATCCCATGGTTTTTGTTTAATCTGCCGAACAATTTTATTTGACAAAGCGTGTCAAAGGGTGGTATACTGTAAAAAAAGTTTGCAATTAAGGAGGGATTGCCGTGAAGGAAACTTATGAGCCGATGGAAATCGATGTCCAAGAGCTGCCCGAAGAGGATGTTATCACGGCATCCGAGGTTTTTCAGCACGATAACCGTTACCGCAGTTTCAGCTTGTTCGAATAATCGGTTTTGCAACCACCCCTCTGTGACCGCCGCGTCGCCACAGAGGGTTTATTCATTTTTAGGGGGTGTGAGCGTTGGCGCACTATCGCATTGCGGATGTGACCGTGAGACTCGCGGGATTATCGCCGTTTGCGCGGGAATTTCTAAAAGATTATCGCGTTGACGGCGACGTGTTTGACGAGGATTTGTCGCTCACTGCCGCCGATTTCGAAACGGAAGCCGCCATCGCTCCGACCGCCCCGCGCGAGGTGCTGGAGATCACCGCTGTGCTGCGCAAGGTCGCCGCGATGTTGCTTGGCCGCTACGACGGCTGCATGCTGCACGCCGCAACGATTGTTTACGGCGGCAAGGCGTATGCGTTTGTTGCACCGTCGGGATCGGGCAAAACCACCCACTGTCGCTTGTGGCTGGAGGTGCTTAGCGAACACGCCCGCATCCTCAACGGCGATAAGCTGCTGCTGCGCCGCGACGGCGACCGTTTTCTCGCTTACGGCAATCCCTGGAACGGCAAGGAAGGCTACGGCGAGCGGGGCTGCTACCCGCTCGGCGGCGTATTTTTGCTGCACCGTGCGGCTGAAAACACGCTTTGTCCCGTCAGCCCGACCGACGCACTCGCAGCATTGCTGCCCGCTGTGGCGGTTTCGAAAGATGCCGCCGCGCGTTTGCAAGCGCTCGCGCTGCTGGATGCGCTGGTGAGCAGCGGCAACATTCGCGCGTTATATGTCAACCGTCAGCCGGAGGCGGTTTTCACCGTCCTCGGCGGATTGGAGGAGTTTTCATGAAAATCAAAAACGGCTTTGTGATGCGCCGCTTCGGGGATAAATGGATCGCCGTTGCCGCAGGCGAGCTTGCCGATTCGCATAATATGCTCATCACCCTCAACCCCACCGCCGCCGCGCTGTGGGAACTGCTGGGCGAGGATACCGATTACAACACGGTGCTTTCAAAGCTGCTCGACCGTTTTGATGCGGACGGACGCGTGCTGCGCGCCGATTTGGATCGCAGCTTGGCAACACTTCGCAAGGCAGGGATCCTCGATGAACACGATTGAAGAAATTTTAAAGGAGCGCGGCTGCTATGCCGCGGCGGTGCACGGTGTGAGCATGCTGCCGTTGCTGGTCGACCACCGCGATATTGCCTATATCGAGCCTGCCGCGACGGTGCGCCGCCTCGATGTGGTGCTGTTTCGCCGCGAGAGCGGGCAGCTCGTGCTGCACCGCGTGCTGCGCTGCCATCCCGATGGCTATACGGTCGCGGGGGATAACGACACCGCCGTCGAGCATATTGCGCCCGCACAAATCCTCGGCGTGATGACCGCGTTTTGCCGAGGCGGCAAGACGGTTTATGTCCGTTCGCTGCGCTACCGCGCATACGCGCGTTTATGGAATTTGACGCCGCTGACCAAGCGGTTGCTGCAGCGCCTGTATCATCACCACCGCAAAGGAGGTGCCGCATGAACGCTGCTATGCTCGCCGACGGCAAAACGCTTTGCCGTGAGCTGGGACGCGCCGTCGCGGCACTCCCGCCCGAAACCGCGCCGTTGCCGCCCATTGAAACCGCGCAACTGTTTTGCGAGATGCAGCATCTGCATGCGCTGATCGCCTCGGCGGTAGCTTTGCGGCAAACACCGCCTGAAACCTATGCCCCGCTGATTGCTCACGGTATGCAAGCCGCGGCAAAGCAGCTCAAAATCGATGCCGCCGAGCAAGCCCTCGACTGCTTGTTTGACGAGGCGGGCATTCGCCGCGTCGTTCTCAAAGGTGCGCACACGCGCACCTTTTATCCGCCGACATTGGCGCGCACTTCCGCCGATATCGACTGGCAAATCGACGCTGCGGATGCAGCGCGCGCCGATACGCTGCTGCGCCAAAACGGCTGGTCTTGTAAAACCGCCGACGCTGCCGAGCGCTGCTATGAAAAGCCGCCGCGCACGCGGCTGGAGCTGCATATCGCGCCCGAAGGCTTTTATAAATCGCAGCAGCAGGTCATGCAAGCGATGCTTGACCGCGCTGTCCCCGAAAACAGGCAGCGCTTTCACCTGACCGACAGCGACGCGTATGTCTACGCGCTGTTCCATGTGTACAAGCATTTTGTCACAGCGGGCGCGGGCGTGCGGATGTTCCTCGATGTGTTTGCCATCGAAACGCACGGCACGCTCGACACGGCGCATATCGCCGCCACGCTCGGCGCACTCGGGATCGAAGGTTTCGCCGCGCGCGTGCGCGAGATCAATGCCGTGCTGTTCGCCGACGCGGATGCCGACGACGCCACCGACACGCTCATTCGCTATATTTTTGCCGCAGGCGCTTACGGCGATGCGGCAGCGCAGTTAGCGCTGGAGCCGCTCGCGCTCGACGCCACCCATTCTTCCCGCGGCGCGCATTTTCTGCGCGATTACGGATTTTCCCGCGCAGCCATGGCAAAACGGTATCCCATTCTTGACCGCGCAGCGATCCTCTATCCGTTTTGTGCGCTCCACCGCGTTTGTCACGGCTTGCGCTTTCGCCGCACCGTGCTGGCAAAAGCCGTTGACGATCGTCGCCAAAGCCGCACCCACCGCGACGATATGCGCCGCATTTTGCAACTCGCTTCTATTTTGTAAACATAAAAAAGCCCCGGCTTTGAAGAAATATCTTCTCAAAGTCGGGGCTTACCTTATTTGACGGTGTTCCTCTTGGCTCCCTCGGCGCAAGGAGGCTGTCTTCGCCATTCTAAAAAATCAAATGCTTAACAAGAATGATTATTATCCATACTGTAACGACTGCATTTGCAATCAAAACAGCACCGTATAGCAAACGAACGATCCATTGTAACGCCCTAATAGATAACGTTGGTTTTCCCGTTTCAATAGTAGGAAAATTTTCCTCTTCAGGTTGTATTCTTAAAGAATCTCCTTTCACTAAAGAAATGCCTAAAACACAAAAGCCTGTGTAAATCCATGTTATAATAAGAGAAGAATACTCTACCACAAAAGAGAAATATTGACTGAGAAACCCTAACGGGATTGCCGAAAAGAAAGTAGCAATGCCGGACCCAAACATAGCAGCAAAACACAACCCATAGTGAACGCTATTGGGTAACTTTTTCATATACATTATCCTTTCTATCATAACACAGGGGACGGTTCCTTGTGTTAAGCATCATTTTCACACACAAACAGCTGATTTTTCTATTTCCTCGATGTCTTTTTTGTCAAATACAGGCATAACCGTCATATCCCGAAACAATCCGTTTGCTTTTAACAGTTGATAAAATCTTTGGGATATTAAATAATTGGGCATAGCTTCGCCCTCACCAAAAACAGCATCTGTGCTATAAAAATCTTTTGACGCATCAAAGTTAGAATAGTCCAGATACATGTGATAGGATGCATTCATTATGATTTTTTCCTGCCGACATACCGGGCAACGACGCACAATATCTTCTTTTCGAATAACAATGCTCTTCCGCTCGATAATATTCCGAGAGGTCAATTGAAATGTGTTATCAGACTCTGTACCGTCACGTTTTAAGAGCGGTAAAATAACAGCCCCATCAATATTTTGGTTTTCCACCAACTCTTTCACACGATTATCAACAAAAAGTTGCCCATATCCCGTATTTCTGGCTAGGAAAGCCGACTTGCCCCACTTCGGCTCTTTTCGCAATACAAAAGGTTTCGTTTGATGCAAATAGATACCGCAACGATTATCGCTGCACGGATATTCTATGGACTCAGCAGGACGATATAATTCCACGCGGTTATATTTCGGTAAAACCATCAAAAGTTTCGCCGCATTGCATTCTTCCTCTGTGTATTCAACGAATATAAGAGGTTTGCGATAGGTAATCCATTTCATGCAGTTTTCATCGAGTTTAAGATTATAGGGGCAATAAAAAGAGATGAGCTTATGCGGCGGACACTTTGGGGTCAATTCAAAAGGAATTCCTCGTTCTTCTAATACAGATGCCAGTTCCGGATAATATGTTGTACAATAATACTTGATATATTTCATAGTGATCACCCTAAATATTTATGCAACACAGGGGCCGGTTCCTTGTGTTCTGTGTTCTGCGTGTTTGCGTAGTTTTTTTGCAAGAGGAATGTTCGATTTGTTATACGGTTTCATCGTCTCTCCCTCCGTCAAAACCTGCGGTTTTGCCACCTCCCTCATCAGAGGGAGGCAAGGTTGGTTGCTACT
>JAZURB010000103.1:0-7949 GCA_045605945.1 Acutalibacteraceae bacterium | reverse complement strand
TCAATTGCAGACCCTTTTGCATCACATTGTTGATGTAATAATAGGTGTTGCCGTTCTCCTTCACAAAACCGTTGAGCGGTTGCTCCGCAGAAGCACCTGTTTCCACATCAAAGTTGAATGTCGTATTCTTGGACAGCAAGCCGTTGGAGTTGACAACCGTCACCGTGTACTTGCCGGTTCTCATGATGCCCGTGTTGCTGGAGAAGTAGTAGTAATGACCGTCGATCAACTGCAAACCTTTTTGCATCACATTGTTGATGTAATAATAGGTGTTGCCGTTCTCCTTCACGAAACCGTCGAGAGGTTTCTCGGCAGCCGCGCCCGTTTCGGGATCGAAGTTGAACGTCGTGTTCTTCGTCAGCATACCGTTGGAGTTGACAACCGTCACCGTGTACTTACCGGTTCTCATGATACCCGTGTTGCTGGAGAAGTAGTAGTAGTTGCCGTCGATCAATTGCAGACCCTTTTGCATCACATTGTTGATGTAATAATAGGTGTTGCCGTTCTCCTTCACAAAACCGTTGAGCGGCTTTTCAGCAGCCGCGCCTGTTTCGGGATCGAAGTTGAACGTCGTGTTCTTCGTCAGCATACCGTTGGAGTTGATAACCGTCACCGTGTACTTACCGGTTCTCATGATACCCGTGTTGCTGGAGAAGTAATAGTAGTTACCGTCGATCAGCTGCAGGCCCATTTGCATTACGCTGTCAACATAATAGTAGGTGTTGCCGTTCTCCTTGACAAAACCGTTGAGCGGCTTTTCTGCGGCAGCGCCCGTCTCGGAATCGAAGTTGAAGGTGGTGTTCTTGGTCAACAAACCGTTGGAGTTGACAACCGTCACCGTGTCCTTGCCGGTTCTTGCCGTGCCGGTCGTAGAGGAGAAGTAATAATAGCTGCCGTCAATGACATGCAGACCGGTTTGCATTTCGCCGTTGACATAGTAACGAATGCCGTCAAAGCCGTTGACGAAGCCGTTGTAATCGGTCACTTCGCCGATGTAAACGCCCTTGCTGTCAAACTGATACAGGTGATACGGCGTGTTAAACGAGGCGCGCAATGCCTGATAGCCGGTCAGCACTTCACCGCCCGCCACGAAGCAATATTGTTTACCTTCCACCATCGTCCATGTACCCATCGCGGTACCCGTATAGAAGGTCGGGCCGTAATAGCATCTGTAGCTGCTACCGTACTTGACCCAAACCACATGGAGCAAGCGACCGGTTTCGTCGAATTCGTAGGGGAAATCGCCGAAATAGTAACGCGTGCCCGTAGCCGCCGCAAGCGTGCCTGTGCGGAAATAGTGCCAATCGTCGCCGATCATAAACCAGCCGGACTTCGCCACACCGGCAATCGCATAGCGATACACCTGCGCATCCTCGTCAAAGAAGAGGCCGGTCACTTTACCCTCGCTGATACCATCCGCCGAGAAGTTATAGAACACATCATCAATCGCGTGGGCGCCGACCAGCTTCACGCCGTCGCGATAATAGCTCTCGCCGATCCAACCGCTTGCAAGGACGCCGTCAACATACAACGCGCCGTCCTTCGTGCCGTTGAAGAGCTTGCCGCACGCACATTTCATCACGCCGTCCACAGCCTCATAGGTATGGCCGGTGGCGGGAATGATCGTGCCCCATTCAACAACGGAATTACAAACCGCGCAGAAGGTACGATCCGCATAACCGTTCTCGGTGCAGGTCGCATCTGCATCTGCAATCGCTTCCGCGGTGTGAATATGCCACGAGGTGGCTTTGTCCCAGAAATCGGCAGGCGTCGAAGGCTTATGGTATTCCAACTCAGTAACCACGATATGCTTCGCAGCAGAGAAGGTGCTTTCTTTGCCGTCGACACAAACCAGTTTGCCGTATTTCACCGTAAACTGCATGTCTTGCGCCCAAATATTGTGGCTTTTCCAAATCTCCTCAGGAGTAAGAGACGGATCATATTGATCACGAGTGGATTCCCACGTGCGGGCAGGAATCGAAACCAGCACCGCTTCGCCTGCAGCGGTAACAGCGTCGGTCTTTTTGATGATGATCGTTGCGATCTCATCGATAGGATCCACCGAGCAAGTAGCTGTAAAGCCATCCGCTACTTCCATACCTTGGGGTTCCCATTCGCTGCTGTTATGCAGATCGATACGGACTTCCACCTGATCGACCTCTTCAATAGCGGTTGCCACCACATCCATGTAGTACAGCGAACCGATCGCGATGCGATCAAGTGTTGCGTCCTTGGGTTGCACCTTAACGGTAGCTTCATCCGATCCGGTCTGAACATTCACCTGACGGATGATCGACGCGTAGTTGCCGTTGTTGTCCTCGATAGAGAACTTAACGGTATGCACGCCGTCTTTCAGCGCAGTTTGATTCAAAACCAACGAGCCGTCGATACCGACCGTCATTGTATCCGTGACATCCACACCGTCAACAAACGCCTTGGCGGAGTTGTAGTTGAGGCCGGTATAGTTGTTTTTCGTTGTATTCTCTGCGGGTTTGGTCGCAAAGATGATGTGGTTATCGTTGACGGTTTGACCGCTCAACGCCACGCCTTCGTCCAAGTTGCCGTAAGACGCCGTGATCGAAGCAAAGGTAGGCTCTTCACGATCTTCCACAGCGGTGGAATAATCAACGGTCATATCGTCAAAATACATCGTGAACGTGCCGTTGATCGAACGATAAGCATCGCCGTCTTGACCGGGATAGTTATAGCCGGAGTTCGCCGAAGGCGGATTGTAGAGCTCAAACGCCGCTCTCTTTTGCTTGTCCGAAACGCGTGTGCTGTTGGTACCGGGAAGGATCAATTCACCGTAGGCACTGACATCCACACTCACATAGTGCCAGCCCGACTCATCAAAGGTCGTAGCAAAACCGTTTTCAAACGGGATCAAATCCAAGCGGGCATATGTCGTTCCGCTTTTGCGGTAAGGACGGAAATCGATTTCCAAACCGACCGCTTCTTCGGGAATATAGACCCACATACCCCACGAAATCGCATCCGCCGGAATAATGAAATCATCCTCTTGATTGATATTCAAACCGGCATAGATCCAGCCGCCTGCGCTATTAGCTTGCGTATAATCCACTTTGAAAGCCATGGCACCGTTGCCGGATTTCACCTGTCCGTTTTCCTTCGTGACATAGCTGACTTCGCCGCTGACACAACTATAGTTCACATTATTGTGCAATTCCGGCGTGTCGTAGCCTTCAAAGTCCAAGAGGACTTCGGAGCCTTTACCGAAGGTGACAGGAATCTCCAGCTTCAGCGACTCGGAATAGGTCAGAATGATCGTGCCGGAGGTTACCGACATGTCATTCGTAGCGGTAAACACATTGTCGTTAAAGCTGCCCATCGCAGCGTCGCTCAACGAAACGATGATATCGCCGTCTTGATAGCAAACCTCTTTGTAATTATACAAAGCAGAAATAGACAGCGGAATTTCCTTGCCGTAAGGCGCCACAATGCTGTTCACGCCGATCGAAAGTGCGTCGGGATCGACAATGGAAATGGCATCTTCACCGACCACTTCGCCGTTGTAGACCAACTGCACAACCGCTTCGCCGACAGTGCCGTTGGAAACAAAAACGCCGTTTTCAACGGTACCCATGGAGGGATCCTTCAGCTGCCACACGGCATCTTCGGGAATCGCCGTAGCCGTACCGACCAAGTCGGTACCCAGCGCGGCAAACTCTACGGTGCTGCCGGGAGTATAGTAATCATACTCGGCAGAAATGTTCGCTCTGACAAACTCGCCGGTTGCCGGAGCGGTAGAGATCACAAGAATACCATGCGTGGTCGCGCGCTCTGCACCGTCAGAAGGTGTGCTGTGAAGCTCCAGCTCCTCACCGGGGCGTTGCGAAAGATAGGTGGACGATCCACCGCCGTCACCGTTCACCGCATAGACACAACCGATCGACAGCATAAATTGGCTCATCTCATAATCGTTAAAGCCCTCGGAATAGGGAGACAAACGACCGTCGTTGAGCACCATAACGATCGTACCGTCTTCTTTAATACCGAGCATAGAGCGAGAGGCGCCGCCGGTATGGTTTTCCGTCTTGTTGACCGGCTTACCGTCCTTCACAAGGAAGCCAAAGTTGGCGGGGATAACCTGCTCCTCCCAACCGGTGATCGGATCCGAAGTAGAACGCAGTTGCGTCTTCGGGATGTCCGCAGGACGCGCTTCGCCGTCCTTTTCATCAAAGTTGATGACCAGGCAGGTCTGCGCACCCGACGATTGACCACGGCTGTTTTGGTACATCTTGCCGTCCAGGATCAAATAGCCAAGAGGCTCGCCGACCAATTCCGGATGCTCATCGTAGTAGTCGCTGTCATACCAGCTGAGGCTGATATTCATCGCACCGACCACATTGCCGTAACCGTTCGCCTCGGCATAGGCAGCCTGCTCAGACATAACCTGAACACCATACTGCCCTTCCGTCGGTACCATTCCCTTCGAACTGGGAATAACCTTGACATACGGATTGGTCACGTCTGCTTGCATGACATGAACCACCTGGCGACGATCGCCGTCCATATTGTTCAAGACCATCGCCGACTCGGTAATACCGGGCGCAATTTCGTAGTCTTGTTTGGAGATAACCTTGTAATAGCCATCATCCGCTTCGGTATAGTCGATCGAGGCGGCAAACGCACTCATCGGCAATACGCTGACGAACAGGGCAACAGCAAGGACCATCGCCAAAAGTTTGGAAATAGACTGTGCTTTCATTTGTTTTCTTCCTTTCAATGAATTTTATATATAAATAGCGTAGCTATATATACCGTTAGTTACGGCAAGTTATTTGCCTTTGCCGCCTCAAGCCCAATACGCCGTGAAGCGATGATGCGTCTTTTGCTTTTCGGGCGGTGGGTCTTGTTCATAGTCACCGTACAGGCTGCGCAAATAGACATCGTAGCCTTTGGGGGCGTTGAAACGCTCTCCTTCAAATTCCACTTCAATCGTCTGCGCAAAAGCCTCCGCGGGAACGATCTCCCGCGCACCGTATACCGGCCACAATGTGCAGCCCATATAGGCGGCATCGGGCGAAGAGTTCACCGCACCGCACTGCAATCGTTTGATAAAGAACGCAGCGCCGATCACTTTACAAACAACCGCGGTCGCCTTTTTAACCACCCGTTTCAAAAATGTCCGCGCGGTGATCGTGCGGTTTTTCGCCAAGCGCAAAAACGTCATACGGCGTGCTTGCGCTTTTACTTGCTTTTGCGCGCATTCGCACCATACATCCAGCGGGAAGATATCTATATCCACGCCCAGCTCAACACCGTTGTCGTTATTAAACTCTTCGCGTCGGGTGGTCATATCGCAAAGCTTGGCAAACGGAAACCCGTATCCCGCCACGCGTTCGGGGGAAAACAGCACATACCGCGACGAATCTTCATAGTCGCGGATCAAGCGATCGTAATCTTTTCGCGGGATAAACACATCAATATCATCATCCCACGGGATAAATCCCTTATATTTCACAGCACCGAGCAAGGTGCCGTTGGATAACATATACGAAATATCATGCGCCGTACAATATTCCCGCAGATGCACCAGCATGGACAATTCGACCTGCTGCAGCTCTTGAAGCGATAACGCGTTCTTTTCAGACATGGTATCGTCCCCTTCTTTTCTTATTGCCAGCAGAACACATACGGAAGCTGTCCCTGACCGTTTGCGGTGAAATTACCGATGAATTGATACCCCATAAGGAACAACAAGAACAGCTTCAGCAAGAAATTGATACGCGTATTTTTTTGCTTAAAGACCATGCCGAAATATACCGGCTCGAACACATAAAAATACAAACCGACACGGCTGACAACTTTCCAAACATAGCCCGCGGCAGTAACACACAAGCCGAGTATATACGCAGCGATCGTTGTCCTTCGGAAATACTGGAACTGCGCATAGGTGTTATCCGCTATTCCCTGCACGGTCGTCAGATCCAGCGCAAACATTGACACGATCAAAAAGGCAAATTTGCAAAGCAACATGACGCCGATTTGCATTTCTACATCGCGGAAATATACAAAATACTGCACGAGGCCGTTATACACCTGCACAAGAATGAGCGGCGTTAACAAAAGGACGAAGATCAAAAAGCGTTTTTTCTTTTTCGGCAAATATTTCCACGAAGGCAGATCCATAAAGATATACAACACGCCCAGAAAGGCGGTCTGATGAAACACCGATGCGAAAACCACAAACAACAAATACAGCCAGTGGCGCCCCTTCGCCAAATAGCGGGTAGCGAAAAACAGAATGGCGACGGCGATAAACTGGCGCATCAAATTCAGCGACATCATGTAAAACATAATGTAATAGCTCGCAACAGTCGCCGTGAACGATGTTTTATCCCGAAAATCCCACAGGCGCCACAGAATAAGACCGTTTGTTATCAACGCAAACAGCACAAAATACGCCTGCGGATCCTTAAAGATGACCGACAAGCCGTAGCACAAGTATCGAAACGACCATTCCAGACCGTAGGCTCTATTCAAATCGCCGTTGATAATGCTTTGAATATAGGTGGTATAGTGTTCGGTGTCCAAGCCGACCGATATGCCGCGAAAGCCCGCCACAAACGACAGTGCCGCCACGATCCAAAACACATATATACTCTTGTTGGTTTTTTCCGCCAATCGCGCAAACACCAGCGAAAACAACAACAACCCGATGTAAACAATGTAGGTTTGCATATTACTTTCGATTCCTATTCTTGACAAAATGATTGATCGCCCAATATAACCGCGGGCTCAAGCAATACAACCTTGCTTTCCGTTTCGTTTGCTTCTTGTATGCGTTTGCTGCGATAAAATCTTTATGCAGATACGCCGCGCCGTATTGATACAAACGGCCGACCTGAAACAATGAGAGATACTTATTGACCAATGAATCTTTTAACAAGCATCGCAGCGCATCGTCCTCAAGACGATCGAATATCGCACAATGCTCACGGCAGGTTTCAAACAAATCTTCCGCGTTTTTACGCTTGTCCGTTTTCGTGGTGATGGAATTTTCACGAATGACATAATGATAAAACGATACGGCGGTATACATCACCGTTTCGGCTGCCAAAAATGCGCGAGGGGTGAACTCTTCATCTTCATGGTAGATGCCTTTTTTAAACCGCAGATCCTGTTCGATCAAGAACGCGCGACGATATACATACAGCCACGCCGCCATGGGCATTCCCCCATGCGCTATCGCCGCTTTGAGAAAACCGGTGCCGCTGTACATCGTGTGCGGTGTAACGCCGTTATGCGTTAAGCGGGCAACACCGCCCTCGGTTATGCCGCTTCCCACCAGAATATCCGCCTCGCTTTGCACAAACGGCAATAACCGTTCGCAACAGTCAAGATCGATATAATCGTCCGAATCAACAAAAAGAACATACTGCCCGCTCGCGACCGCTATGCCGGCATTTCGCGCGTCCGACAAGCCGCCGTTTGCTTTATGGATCACGCGGATGCGCACATCGTGCGAAGCATAGGCATCGCATAATGCCGGGCACGCATCCGGGCTGCCGTCATCGACCAGAATAATCTCAATATTCGGCTCTGTCTGGCGGAGCAACGCATCGACACACCGTTCCAACCAGTTCTCGACTTTATATACCGGTACCACGATCGAAAATATCGGTGTTTTCATATCCGTCACCCCTTCGGTCGGCACTTTTACTCTGTCGGATGTACGCGTTGCTCCCAACGGGCGAACTCTTCCGCCGAAGCAAAGCTTTCCACAAACTGTTCCTGCTGCGCGCCGCTCAACGCTTCAAACTCCGCCCAAGTATATTCCGACGGTTGTTTTCCGCCGTTTTCCCACGGAACCGCCGCCACGGTGGAAGTTGTCGCGGTTGTCTCTTTCGGGCAAGCCGCCTTTTCCCACCTTTCAAAAGCCGCAGGCGACTTAAACCACTCCACAAACGCCTCCTGCATCGAGC
>JAZURB010000102.1:0-11397 GCA_045605945.1 Acutalibacteraceae bacterium | reverse complement strand
TGTATCGTTACCATCCATATCGCCGACAATTTCTTCTTCCGGTACGGGCGAATCGAAGTGAACGGTTTTATCGCCAATTTGATCGTAAACACCGCCCCACATGTCCTCGTAAACTTTTCCTTCCACCGCTTCCCACTCCGTTTGGGAACCGGCATAGTAAATATCTGTCAGAGCATCGCAGTAGCCAAGCGAAGCCTCACCCAATTTAATTGCACTTTTGGGGATCCACACTTCTTTTAGGGAAATACACGAACTGAATGTATTACTCGGAAGCTCGGTAATACCTTCGTGAATCTTCACGCTTTCCAAGGAATCACAACCTACGAATACTTCTGCTTCCATGGACACCACGCTATTCGGAATTGTGATAGTTTTCAGCGAAGTACAATAGTTAAATGCCCACATCTCAATACTTGTTACGGTTTGAGGGATAATAACGCCTTCCAGTTTGGCGCATTCATTAAATGAACAATATGCAATTCTCTCTGTACCTTGAGGAATAATATAAGAAACCACCGGTTTGCCCGCAGGGTACTGAATCAAAGCTGTTTTCTCTTTGTTAAACAATACACCGTCGATATCTGCATACGCGATATTGGCATCATCTACCTCAATGGTTGTCAACGATGCACACGCATCAAATGCCTCTCCGCCAATCGTCGTTACCGAGGCAGGGATTGCAACCGACACCAATGCCGTGTTTGCAAATGCCGCCACTCCAATTGTTTTCAAACCCGACGGAAATTTCACATTGCCCGTCAGACCACCTCCCCAAAATGCACTGGGGCCAATCGACTCTAAATTATCCGAGAACTCGATAGACTTTAAGCGGCAACATGCAAATGCATATTCCGCAATATGCGTTACGCTGCTCGGAATCGCATACGTCTCGCCGGGTTTTCCAATAGGATATTGTATGATTGTTTGCGCATCTTTGTTGAACAGCACGCCGTCCACATCGCAATATATCTCGTTGGCATCATCTACATTGATCGCCGTCAATTGCTCATCATAACCAAACGGCGTACGGCCAAGCGAAATAACACTTTTGGGAATAAAAACCGTAGATATTTCAGCAGAAGAAAAAGCATTGTCACCAATGGATTGTACACCGTCAGCAATAGAAATCTCTGTTAATTTGCAGCCGCCAAACGCTGTTTCGCCGACTGATACCACACTACTCGGAATTGCCACTTGAGTGAGTGCTGTGTTGCTAAATGCGCTTCTGCCGATCGATGTCACACTATTGGAAATTGTGACATTTTTCAGTTCGCGGCACTGCAAAAAGGCCTGTTCACCGATTGTTTCCACGCCGTTCTCGATCACAACGCCGGTCAAGGAGCTGCACATATCAAACGCCGCTTTGCTGATCGTCTTAACATTACCCGGGATCGTGATGCTCTCAAGCGATGCGCAAGAATGAAAAGCCTGCTCTCCAATGAAAGTCAAGGTGCTCGGCAATGAAACAGACGTGATTTGCTTGCAAAGAGAAAAAGCCGATGGTTCAATCACAGTTACACCTTCGGGAACTACTACGGTTTCCCACGGCTGATTCATGCCGAAATACGGGTTAAACGCCTTCATTCCAATCACCGTCACGGGATAACCGCCAAGAGTTGCGGGGATCACAACATCCACTTCCGTACCGACATATTTGGTGATTGTTGCCGCACCGTCGGTGACTGTATACTCATAATCGCCCTCCGTCAAGGTTTCCGCCGACGCAGGCAGCATCATCAACGGCAACATAACAAGCAACATTGCCGTGGCAACCAGACACGCAATCACTTTTTTCATAAACGCATCTCCTCTTATCCGTAAATTATATAATGTGTACATTATATAATGTAAAAATCTATTTGTCAAGGAATTTTCGGCGGATAATGATAACATTATATAGCGTAGAGGTGAGATAATGAAACTGCGTATTCTGGATATTTTAAAAGAAAAAGGTAAGACCAAATATTGGTTGTACATTCAACTGGGACTGAGTTATCAAAATTTCAACCGCATTGTCAACAACGAAACAAAAAGTATCAAATTCGAAAACCTGAAAGCCATTTGCGATATTTTGGAATGCACTCCAAATGATCTGTTTGATGAATATTTTCAAGCATAAAACAACAGCGCCTATGTAAGGCGCTGTTGTTTTATTTCATCTCATAATAATTACCAAGCAGTGTAAACTGCGGCAATTCTTCGCTCAAGGCACACAGAAGCGCGATGGTATTCTCGTTTTGCAGATTACCTTCAAAATCGAGATAAAACGCATATTCAAAGCTGCCGTTTTTGAGCGGACGGCTTTCCAGCTTCGTTAAGTTCAATCCCGCCAGCGCAAAGCGCGCGAGCGTATGATACAGCGAGCCCGTTACATGCGGCAAGCAGAACAGCAGCGTGATGCGATCCGCATTTTCAGGCACGCACAGCTCGCGCGAGATCGCCACAAAACGGGTGGTGTTGCCGTTATACGACTGGATATCCTCAGCAAGCACACAAAGTCCGAATTGCTCGGCGGCTTTGCGCGAGCCGATCGCCGCAAAAGACAGGTCGTTTCGCTCGGCAACGAGCGCCGCCGCTGTGGCGGTGTTGCCGTAGCTTTGCTCGGCATATCCCCTGTCGCGAATATAGTCACGACACTGCGCAAGCGCCTGCGAATGCGACACGACGGTGTTGACCGTTTCGGGCGATGCACCGTTCACACCGAGCAGGCATTGTCGCACGGGAACATCCACCGCCGCCGCAATATGGCAGCGGTTGGCGATGATGAGGTCATACGCCTCATGCACCGAGCCTGTCGACGAATTTTCCACGGGCAGCAAACCGTAATCCGCATCGCCGTTTTTGACCGCCGTCACCACATCTTCCCAGGTAGCCGCAAAGGTCGGCTCGGCTTCGGGAAACAACCGCGATGCCGCCTCATGCGAGAACGCACCGCGCGCACCTTGACAAATCACACGCGCTTTATCCGCGTCGATCAGGCAACGGTCGGCATTTTCCAGCCGCTCACGCAGCGCCGCACCCGCGCCGAGCAGCCGATGCTGCAACGCGCGCGACACCTCCATGACGGTGGAATACACCAGCGAATTGGCGCGACCGTAGCCGCGATCGTGTTCATCCAGCGCATCGCTCGCTGCGGCAACGCCGTCGATAACCGCTTGCTCGCGCTGTTCGTTGAGCACGGGAATACCGTGCTGCTGTTTATATGCCGCAACACGCACCGCACAATCCAGCCGCTCACAAAGAAGCGGCACAAGCTGCTTATCGATGCGATCGATATCGCGGCGAATTTCCGAAAGTTCCTCACTCACAGCGCTGTCTCCCCTTTCACGCCGCCTTCGCTCTCCCACAAATCGAGCAGCGCCACCGCAACCGCCG
Source organism: Acutalibacteraceae bacterium (assembly GCA_045605945.1). GTDB lineage: Bacteria > Bacillota > Clostridia > Oscillospirales > Acutalibacteraceae > RGIG1959. The sequence goes on along the minus strand of JAZURB010000102.1, from coordinate 8,022 downwards.
CTTCCACCACGGGAACGGCACGCGGTACGATGCAGGGATCGTGACGACCGCGCACAACCGTGGTGGTGTTTTGTCCCGTTTGCACATCGACGCTCGCTTGCACCTGTCCGATCGACGGAGTGGGTTTGATTACGGCGCGCACGATAAGCGGCGCACCGTTCGTAATGCCGCCGAGGATGCCGCCGTTGTGATTGCTTTGCAGCGACAGGTTGCCCTCTTCATCATAGCGCAGGCTGTCGTTCGCTTCAGAGCCGCGCAAAGCGGCAAGCGCAAAGCCGTCGCCGAATTCGACGCCCTTGACAGCGGGAATGCCGAACAGCATCGCCGCAAGTTTGTTTTCCACACCCTCGAACATGGGTGAGCCGAGCCCGACGGGAAGTCCCGTTACCGCCAACTCGACAATGCCGCCGACGCTGTCGGCTTTTTTGCGCGCTTCTTCCACCGCCGCACGCATGGGCGCTTCTTTGGTGACATCGCGCAGCGAAAAAGCGCTTGCCGCAAGCAGTTCCAGCTCTGCCGCATCCACAGCGACAGCATCGAACGCGTCATCGCGCACGCCGCCGATCTCCAAAATATGCGCGCCGATCATCACGCCGCGACGCGCGAGAATTTGGCGACACACCGCGCCTGCAAAGGTGAGCGGTGCGGTCAAGCGACCGCTGAAATGTCCGCCGCCGCGAATGTCGGCAGCACCGTTATAGCGCACCATGCCCGTATAGTCCGCGTGACCGGGGCGCGGCACGGCAAGCTGCGCGACATAATCGCCGCTGCGCGTATTTTCGTTTTTGATCACCGCTGTGAGCGGTGTTCCCGTGGTTTTGCCCGCATAAAAGCCCGACACCACCGTCGGCATATCGCTTTCTTTGCGCGCCGTGGCAGTCGGATCGTTACCGGGAGCGCGACGCGCCATTTGCGCGCACACCTCGTCCATATCGATCTCCTCACCCGCAGGCAAATTATGCAGTGTGCAGCCGATCATCTCCCCGTGGCTTTCGCCGAAGATCGACAATTTCACACGCGATCCGATCTCAGAACTCATTGACCGTTCCTCCCCACGCCTTGTAAGTTTCAAAAAAGTCGGGCCAGCTTTTGGCGACGCTGTGCGCGTCGGTCAATATGACCTCACCATCGATTAACAACGATGCTACCGCGCCGCTCATGACGATGCGATGATCGTTTTCACCGCACACGGTGCCGCCGTGAAGCGGCACACCGTCAATCACCAGCGCATCCGCTTGTTCCTCACAGCAGCCACCCAGCGCACGAAGCAGCCCCGCAGTCGATGAAAGGCGGTCGCTTTCCTTCATGCGCAACCGTGCGGCGTTATGCCACCGCGATGATCCCTGCGCAGCCGCCGCTGTCACCGACAGTATCGGCACCAGATCGGGAACATCCGCCACATCCGCTTCTATTCCCGCCAGCGCGCTTTTGCGGCAGCGCACCGTTTCGCCTTCACACACGATATCGGCGCCCATATCCGCCAACAGCGACACAATACGTTTGTCGCCTTGCTTACTGTCAAGACGCAGATTGGTGACCGTGATATCGCCGCCGAGCGCGCCTGCCGCCAGCAAAAACGCCGCTTGCGACCAATCGCCTTCCACCGTATGCTCCTGCAAACGATAATGTTGCCCGCCCTTAACAGCAAATCCATCGGCAGTCTTTTCCACCGCAATGCCCGCTTGCTGCAGGATGTCAATCGTCAGCGTCACATAATCGCCCGATTGCAGCGGCGTTGTCAGCACGATCTCGCTGTCCTCTTCACACAAGGGCAATGCAAACAGCAGCCCTGTGATAAACTGGCTGGACACATCCCCCGCCACTTCATAACGCCCGCCGCGCAATTTTCCGCTGACGGTCACGATCCCACCGTCGATCGACGGACGAGAAAGCGTCACACCGTGCGAAGGCAAGCATTCTTCGTAAACGGTCATCGGGCGCTGCGGCATACGCCCCCGCCCAACAAAGGTGACGGATTTGCCCATCGCGGCAAAAATCGGCACAAAGAAACGCAAGGTAGAGCCGCTTTCGCCGCAATCGGCAACGGCCGCTCCCGCGCCGCGTTCGGCGCAAAAGATCACGGTGTCGCCTTGGCGGTCATACACCGCGCCGAGCGCGGTCAAACACGCCAGAGTGGCGAGCATATCTTCACTTTGCGAGATACCGCGAATGCGGCTGTCGCCGCTGAGCGCCGCCGCGATCAAAGCGCGATGCGCCGCCGATTTTGACGGCGGCGCGGCAAACACGCCGTGCGCAGCAGCCGCCTTCACTTTCACACTCGCCATGGTTTTCACTCCGTTATCCTTGCATAAATTCCGCGATTTTCGCCGTCGGGATGCGATAGCAATCCGCAACACCGATCTCCTTAAGCAGCACGAGATCCACCGCGCCGCCGATGCATTTTTTATCGTTTAAAACGCCGTCGAGATACGCCGACACAGGCAACGGCCCAACCGACGGCAGTCCGAATTTTTCCAAAAGTGCACACAGCCGTGCCGCCGTTCCCGGCGCGGTGAGCCCTTGCCGCTCGGAGGCGGCGGTGATTGCCGCCATGCCGACCGCGACGGCGCAGCCATGGCTGATGCCTTCGTATTTCATATATTTTTCCAGTGCATGACCGAGCGTATGTCCGAAATTAAGCAGCTTGCGCTCGCCGCTTTCGTGTTCATCGTTTTCCACCACGCGACACTTGACAAGCATACAGCGGCGCACCACTTCCGTAAGCAACTCCGGTGAAAACGCGCTGTCCTTTTCGAGCAGCTCAAAGAGCGCCTTATCGCGAATGCACGCCGCTTTCACCACCTCGCCCATACCGTCGGTGACATATTCCTTGGGCAGCGTTGACAGGGTATCGATGTCCGCGATCACGCGGATCGGTTGCCAAAATGCGCCGACCAAATTTTTACCCTCGGGTATATCCACGCCCGTTTTTCCGCCGATCGACGAGTCAACTTGCGCGAGCAGCGAAGTCGGAATCTGCACAAAATCAACGCCGCGCATCCACGTAGCGGCAGCATATCCCGCCATGTCGCCCGTGACACCGCCGCCCAGCGCGACGATCACATCCGAGCGATCAAAGTTGTTCTTGGCAAGTGCCGTGTAAATATGCGATACGGTCTCAAGTCGCTTATGCTTCTCGCCCGCAGGAAAGGTCAGCACACTGACAACGCGATATCCCGCGCCGATCAAACTGTTGCTCACTGTCTTGGCATACAGCGGCGCCACATGCGAATCGCAAACGACAAGCGCCTTCATACCCTTATGCACTTCGCGAATCAGCGTTCCCGCATGTTCAAGCAACCCGCGTCCGAGCTTGATGTCATAGGCGCGTCCGGTTTTGACAGGTATGGTGGTCATGGTCATGATATGGTTTCTCCTTATTCCCGAATCGCATGCACGATCGTTTTATCGTCGGCACGCAGCTTGCACAGGCGACCTTCCTTGATCATACGCGCCATATGCGCTTCATCCTGCTCCTCGATCGCCTTGCGGAATTCCTCGAGCCGCGCAATCAGCGACTCCAGCTCGTTTTCAAGCAGATCGCTGTTTTCCGCAAACAGCTCACTCCACAGCACTTCATCCACGGTTGCCACGCGCGACACATCGCGGTAGCTGCCCGCCGAGAAGCCCTCGTGACGCGCACTGCACGGCGATTGCACATAGCACCCCGCCAGCACATGCGGCAGTTGACTGGTAAATGCGACCATGCGATCATGCTCCTCGGGTGTCGTGACGGTCAAGCGGGTGCAGCCGATGCATTTCGCCACTTGATGCATGGTGTCGATCACATGCTCAGGGGTATTTTCGGTGGGGGTGATGATAAAGCTCGCGCCGTCAAACAGCGCCGCATCCGCACGCGAAAAGCCGCCTTTCTCTTTGCCCGCCATGGGGTGAGCGCCGATGAAATGCAAGCCGTACTGCTCGCAAATCGGCGCGCATTCGCGCACCACAAAGCGCTTCACGCCGCACAGATCGGTCACGATCGCACCCTTTTTCATTTTCGGTGCCAGCTCGCCGAGCACTTCAACCGCCGCACGCGGCGCCAATGCCAACACCAGCAAATCCGCCTCGGCGATCAGTTCATCGCTCGCCACCGCATCGATCGCGTGGCGCTTAAGCGCTTGCATGACCACCTCGGGATCGCGATCGATACCCACGATTTTCGCGGGCGATGCCTCCTGCATCGCAAACGCAAACGAGCCGCCCATCAAACCGAGACCCGCCACAATAACCGTTCCTTGAAACACATCCCTCTGTTGCATATTCGTCATCCTTTCCGTTCTTGTTTAATCGGTAAACATATTCAGTTCTTTTTTGAACACCGGTGCTACCTGCTTAAGTCCTGCCATCACATCGGCGAACTGCGCAGGCGTCAACGACTGCGCGCCGTCGGACATCGCATGCGGCGGGTCGTTATGCACCTCAACAATCAAGCCGTCCGCACCCGCCGCGAGCGCCGCCATGCACAGCGGCGGCACCAACGAGCTTTTGCCCGTTGCATGGCTGGGATCCACCACGATGGGCAGATGCGACAGTTCTTTAAGCAGCGGAATTGCCGACAGGTCAAGCGTATTGCGCGTCATCGTTTCGAATGTGCGGATACCGCGCTCGCACAAAATGATCCTTTCGTTACCGCCCGCCATAATATATTCTGCGCTCATCAGCCACTCTTCGATCGTATTCGACAAGCCGCGCTTGAGCAAAATGGGCTTATCCACCTTGCCAAGCTCTTTGAGCAATTCAAAGTTTTGCATATTGCGCGCGCCGACTTGGATAATATCCACATCCTCAAACAGCACCAGATGCGCGGCGGACATAATTTCCGTCACGATCGGGAGTCCCGTCGCGCGGCGCGCATGACGCAGCAGCTCGAGGCCCTCGGCACGCAGGCCTTGGAACGCATACGGTGAGGTGCGCGGTTTGAAAGCGCCGCCGCGCAGGAAGCCCGCGCCCGCCGCCTTCACATCCCTAGCAAGCTGCACAATCTGCTCCTCGCTCTCCACCGAGCACGGTCCCGCAATCACGCCGAAATTACCGCCGCCGATGCAACATCCGTGACCAAGGTCAATGACCGTATCGGCGGGATGAAATTCACGGCTGCCTTTTTTATACGGTTTGGAAACGCGCTGCACGCGTTCGACGATTTCCTGCTGTTGGATAAAATCGGTATCGATTCCACTGGTATCACCGAGCAGACCGAGAACGGTCGAGTGGTCACCCACCCATTTATTTACGCGCACATGATGCGCTGCAAAATACTTGGAAAATTCTTCGATTTGTTGTTCATTGACATTGGATTTTAAAACGATGATCATAGCTGTTTTCCTTCTTTCGTAGATTTGCTGTGTCGGAGAAAAAGAAAAGCGACACTCGACTTTTCGCGAGTGCCGCTTCTTTGGTATCGTTATCCCTTGATCCGCAAATATTCACGGAACACATACCTCGCGTCACTCACATTGACTATAGCCAAAAAAGCCCTGACCAAAAAAGCCAAAGCCGTAATAGCCGATAAATCGATGATCGTAACGCTTCGTGTTCATGAATACTGCTCCTCCGCAAGATAGATCGCATGCGATCTTTGTCCTTTATCATATGCCTATTTACGGCAAATGTCAAGATATTCTTGAAAATTTATACCCGATTTTTTTGAATAATTACGTGGTCACGAATAACTGAGGTTGCTTTCGTACTCCGTCGCCGCCACACACATATACACCTTACCCTCGGCAAGTGTCAGTTGCGAGCCGTCCTCCTCGGTCATAGTGAAACCGTCTGAGGAGCGCGACCAGTTGAAGCGACGCATCGTGCCGCCCGAAAACACATAGCCCGTACCGTTCTGGAGATAGAAGTCGATCGTGGTGTCGTTCTCCCAGAACTTGTCGGAATACAGCACCAGCACATTCGACGCCGTCAACGGCAAGCCGTCGATATCGGTATGCGGCTTTTGAGACGCGCCGTTGGTTTTGTTGTAGCTGCCGGTCGCGGCATCGTATTGGAAGCCGATCGTTTGCGCGCCCGACAGCTTCACGCTGACTGTCCCCGCCGCTGCAGCGCCCTTGGTGTCACCGTGAGTCCACGGGAATGCCCACACCGCTTGCGGATTGTAGCCCTTATCGGTCATGTACTTCGTCAATCCCTCACCGCTGGTGCGCAGGGTATACTCATAGTCGTGCGGATAGCTGCTGTCGCGCCACGCATAATCCGACGAAGCGCTCGTGTTGACATCCAGATCGGCAATGTTGGAATTGGCGATTTTGCCGAGCGCCGTGTAGCTGCCGCCCGCATGGCAATACGCCAGGCCGAGCGCTTCCACCACGCTGAAGAACGGCGAGCGCGCCGAACGCACAGGGCCGATCGAAGCGGGAACACGCTGGGTATTGGCAAACACCGCCATGATACGGGTGATGCCGCCCTCGGTCTCCATTTCGACCCACATATCCGCCTGCGAAAGACCGACCTGCTCACTTTGAATAAAATCGTTGTTTGCCACCATCACGCCGACGGGACGCGACACGGTCGCTCCCATCAAATCGGCGCGACCCGTGATCATGTTCGTTGCACCGCCCTGCTGCTCATTGTCCGCCGTCGTCACCGTGGTGCTTTCGTCGGGTGCCATGGTAATGGTGGTTTGCCCCATACCGGGGATTACGCCGCACGCGCACATCGTCGCCATCATCGCGACAACAAGCACCGCGCACAGCACGCGTATATAGTGTTTCATAGCGAAACCTCCTTGCTGTTACACTGTCTTAAACGCCGAGCACAACACACTCGTTCTTTATAGTATACACTATTTTTCCCGATTTTGCAACCCTAACGAAAACAGCCGCCGCACGACAGCAGTCATGCAGCGGCAACCGACATACGGTTTTATGGTACTTTTTCTTTAATAAGCGCCCGCTTTGACGGCACTCAGGCGCGGAATTTTTCAACGAATTTTCCCGCAAAGCGGCGGCATATCCAAAATATCACCACGCCCAAAAAGACACCCAGCGTATTGAGCCACACATCGTCCACATCCGTCTGACGCGGCAAAAACAGCTGGCAGGTTTCGATAAACAGCGATGAGCCGCATCCGATGAGCAGCACCTTCCACGCAGCGATATCCCACAGCAGCGGAACGAAAAATCCGATCGGGACAAACATCAGAATATTCCCCAAAAAGTTGATCAGCAGACTTTCCGTGTTGCCGCATTGCACCTCGCGATATGTATTCGCAAACACCCGGAACGGAATCAGGTTGGTTTCATGCATACCGCCCGGGACGATGGCGATGCCGTTTACGCCAAGCTCGATCCGCGGGATAACCGTTTGCGACGCTAAACCGAAGAGGAACACAAAAAACACCAGCATCGCGATCTCCCGCAGCACTTTCACGCGCTGCTGTTTTGCGGTGATATAGATAAAACGACCGACCGCATAGAGCGGCAGAGCAAACAACATATACGGCAGCATAAATCCCATATACCCAATAATCGTGCGCATGTTTCCCCGCCTTTCTGTCATAATTGCTTGTGAAAATTGTAGCACAAATCCCCGCGTTTTTCAATTGAAAGAATAAAAAAAGCGGCGAGCATCAACTCGCCGCTTTTTGGCGCGCCTGAAGGAATTCGAATCCCCGACCTTCCGCTTAGGAGATACAAAAGGAAACAAAAGCAGTATCCCTCATAATACCTAAAAATCCCCTGCTGTCAGGTGATTTTTAAGGTTAATGTGTTATCTTGTGTTACACCGTTATTGGTGATTTTATGTTGATGTACTGTGTCTGGTTAGCAAACAATTAGCAAGACATTGAAAATTAGGGAAATGGTTTTATTCCCATAAGATATCTTTATTTAATCGTTTGTACCTCGGTCTGTTGCCAAGTTTTATTTAACTCATTTCGCTAAATTATAGTTTATTTATTTTTTTCAATTCAGCAATTGCCGCATAGTGCAAGACATCAAACTCGTTAGGTGCAATCTTTTCTAACAATGCCAAATGTTCTCGTTCCCAATTCATAATTTCATTTTGAGTAAGAGA
>JAZURB010000101.1:0-2893 GCA_045605945.1 Acutalibacteraceae bacterium | reverse complement strand
TGCCGCATACCTCCAAAAAGATGTTTTTATATAACAGATGATTGAGTGTGCTCCACGGCAACGGACCGTGAAATGTGCCACTGGAGGTGAAATGAATTTCTTTGGGTTTATAGCTTTTCACGCCAAATGTACGAGCCATCTTCATACCTTCTTTCAACATATGTCTTGCACGGTACAGTTTCGAGGCGACCGTGCCTTCGGGTAGTGAAAGAGAAGCGGCAATATCCTTGATACGGCGATCATCGAAATAATACGCCACAAGGATCTCTCGGTAATCCGATGCGATAAACGCGAGTTCGCGGCGAAGACTTGCCAGTTCTTCGCTGTCTTCGATGTCGCGGAAGATGTCGCCGCTTTGGTCTGCGACATCGTATTCTTCCACATCATCAGGCATCATCGTATCGGTGCGTCGGCGCTTGGCCGCCGCCCAGCGGCTGTATCGATTATGAGCGATGCGCCACATCCACGCGTGAAAATGTGTCGGCACTATCCCGCTTTGCAACGCCGTTACGATATGAAGCGTAATCTCCGAAGCAAGTTCTTCTGCTTCGTGGCTGTTTCCGGTCTTCTTTAAACAGTAATAATAGACGCTTTCCATATAATGGCTTGCAAATTTATCGATCAGTCGGTTTGCCATTCTCTCCCCCTCCTTTCACTCATATAGTGTCGCACATCGGCGGTTCATTGCATCCAACATACCATGTTTTAAATAATTTTTCAACCGATGACTACATCGGATGATCGTCCGTAGCGGGATTGTTGATCAATTTGCCTTGTTCGGTGAAACGGGAGCCGTGGCAGGGGCAGTCCCAGGTATGCTCGACGGCGTTGTATTTGAGCGCACAGCCGAGGTGCGGACAACGCGGAGCTGTGGGTGTCAGCAAACCGACAGCAGATTCAAACGCATTGACGGCGAGTTGTGCGCGCCAGACAGAACGGGACGGCGACACCACATCGGCAATGCTGTTTGCTTTCCCCTGCACCGCATCGCACAGCACCTTCGCCGCCACCATGGCATTGATCATTCCCCACTTGTTGAATCCCGTTGCCACAAACATATCGGGAGTCTGCTTGCCGTACTGCCCGATATACGGCAGGGAATCAAGCGTCATGCAGTCCTGCGCTGCCCATTTGGCAACTACGGTCGCTTGCGGGTAATACCGCTCGGCGACCGTTTCAAGTTCCTGCCAGCACCCGCCTTGTTTGCCCGTGCGGTGTCCTCCGCCACCAAGCAACAAGAGATCTCCGTAGTTTCGAAACGACAAGCCGGTGTCAGCATCGTCGACATACATACCGTCAAGTGCGGGTGCGCCTTTCAGCGCCAACACATACGACCGATGCTGATACAGCTTCAAAAAATACGCGCCGTGTTTATTGTCGATCGGGAAATGCGTGGCGACGATCAGCTTTTTAAAAGCGATCTCCCCGTGGTTTGTGATGGCTTTGTGCGGCATAAACTCAGTCACCTTCGTATGCTCATAAATCGGCAGCCCCTTGGCTACGGCATACAAAAGCTTCAGGGGATGAAACTGCGCCTGACCGCGCACACACACCGCACCTGCCGCAGAAAACGGCAGCGCCGCCGCATCGGTATATTCCGCCGCCACACCGAGGCGACACAGGGTGTCGATTTCCCGTTCGACCTTTTGACGGTCATCCAAGGAATAGACGATCGAATCCTTAACCTCGTACTCGCAATCTATGCCGCGGCAAAGGCGCGCATAGTCCTCACCCGCTTGCACCTGCGCCTCCAGATACCGCATGGTTTTATCTTCGCCGAAACGCCTGCACATTGTGGTATACATCAGACGTTGACCGAGCGTGATTTTGGCGGTGGTGTCGGCGGTGGTGCCGTCACCGATGCCGTCCGCTTCTAGAAGCATACAATCCACACCGGCATTACAAAGCGTGTGCGCACAGAGAACGCCCGCGATCCCGCCGCCGATAATCAACACATCGGTATGCTTGTTTCCGTTTAATGCTTCAAACGACGGTTTTGTGACAGATGCCTTCCAAATCGATTTCATTCCCATCCCTCCGCCGATTAGTGTCGGCAGGGATTGGAAAGTTATACATAGAAAAGCAACCGCCGTGGGACACATTTTCCACGGCGGTTGTTAGTATATTATTCAAATAATACATAATGTTCTGCATCGGTGGACGCAGGAACATAGTCGCTCTTTTGCAGTTCGGCGTAGTTACCGCTTACATAGGTTGTCAACAGCTCGCGGCTCATGTTGGTGATGTCGTCGCGTTTAATGGCTTCGGCAGCAGGCACGAGCAACACCTCGCTGTTTTCGAAATCATCCGAACGAGGTGTGCCGCTGATATACTCCATCACAAACACAAGACACCATTGGTCGAGTTTGCATTGTACCGCCATCACCGATTTTGCTTTGGCGATCACTCCCGTTTCTTCGGAAATTTCACGCTCGACAGCAACGGTCGGTAACTCGCCTTTCATGACATACCCGCCCGGCAACAGCACGCGATCTTTTGCCGTGCCATAGGTATGTCGCACTAACAGCACCTTGCCGTCAATTTCCACGATACCGCACACCGTAAAATGAGGATTGTTCATTTTCCTTCCTCCTTTATATGCAATCACGAATTATTATTCCAATTATATCACAGTAAATAACAGTCGTCAACAAACCAAAGCACAACGAAAAAACCTCTGTCGGTTTGACAGAGGTTTTTTGAAAGGTGTTGGCATCTTCCTATCTTCCCGGGCCGCTTCCAGCCAAGTATTGTCGGCGCAAGTGAGCTTAACTTCAGTGTTCGGTATGGGAACGGGTGTACCCTCACCGCCATCGACACCAACTATGCAGATGTATCTCTCGCTCTTGCGAGTGAATACCCTGAAAACTGAACAAAGATTTCGATCACACCC
>JAZURB010000100.1:0-1748 GCA_045605945.1 Acutalibacteraceae bacterium | reverse complement strand
TGAATTTATGAAAAAGTTTTGGGGCTATGTATCCAATAACGAGTTTTCTGTCGGTTGTACAGGTCAGACTGTTTATTTATATGATAAGGATGGTAATGAGTTAGCTAAGTTTAAAGATATAATTTACGGTTATACGCCTATGATTTCGCCTGACGGAACACGATTTGTTGTCAAATCTACAGAAGGCAGACTTGCGGTATATTCTCTTGAAACATTGTCTTTAATTAAAAAATTCCGTTTTTCAAAGGTTGACGGAGCGCAAGATGACGGATTTTGTTTTTCGCCTGACGGAAAAATGTTTTTCAATGTAGAGCGTCAAAAAGATGATTTGCACTCTGCTATATCGATTTATGATACAACTGATTTTTCGCTTTCTAATCAAATTCTGTTAGGCGAAGATATGATGTTGGACCATATAGAGTTTGATAAAGAAACAAATAAATGTTATGTTCTGGGATTTATGCGAAATGCTGATCTTATTATTGAGCACGGATTTGTTGCTGAGTTTGAAGATAATCAAATCAAGAATATTACTGCTATTTCTAAAAACGAGTATGATTTTTATCGTTCATATAAGCATTTGGAAATTATGGGTTTTTCGGAAAAAGCATACCAATGGTCATATATGGATTGTGAACTCGACAAATTGAAATCCATGAATCATACACTGGCAAATTTGTATAAGCATTACAATAAATGAATTTCAAAAGCGAGGTGAAATTCACCTCGCTTTTTTGTATAGAGTCGTAACGAATTGTTTACAGGGTTTTTATTTGCGTTTTGTAAGAAAATGTGCTATACTGAAACAGATAATCGGTAAGTGTATCTATTTTTAGGAAAAAGGAGGGGCGACGATGGTGATTTTGGGGATCGATCCCGGTTATGCGATCATCGGTTGGGGCGCTGTGCGCTATGAACGCGCGCGATTTGCGCCGCTGTGTTTCGGCGCGGTGACGACCGAGGCAGGGTTGCCCTTCAACCGTCGATTGCAGCAGATTTATGATGACACGGTCACGCTGCTGCAAAAGGTGCGCCCCGATGCCATTGCGATCGAAAAATTGTATTTTACCAACAACAAAACCACCGCCGTGCAGGTATGCGAAGCGCGCGGCGTGATCCTGCTTGCTGCCGAGCAGCAAGGGGTGCCGGTGTATGAATACACGCCGCTGCAGGTCAAAAGTGCCGTCACGGGTTACGGCAAGGCGGAAAAACCGCAGGTCATGGAGATGACGCGGCGACTTTTAGGGCTGAAAGAAGTGCCGCACCCCGACGATACGGCGGACGCGCTTGCGATCGCCATTTGTCATGCGCAAAGCGGCGCATCGGCGGTCAAACAGCGGTTCAACCGCATGAAAGAAGGAGGATGATCCCATGCTGTACAGTGTGCAAGGGGAACTCATACATATTGAGCCGAACATCGCGGTGATTTGCTGCGGCGGCGTGGGTTTTCGCTGCCGTATCACGATGAACACGGCGCGCAAGCTGCCCAAGATCGGCGCGCAAGCGATGCTGTATACGATGATGGATGTGCGCGAGGATGCGATCGAGCTGTTCGGCTTTGCCGAGCAGAAGGAGCTCGAATGCTTCAAGCAATTGCTCACCGTCACGGGCGTCGGCCCGAAGGCGGCGATTGCGGTGCTCTCGGAGCTGTCGCCCGATCAGGTGGCGCTTGCCGCCGCCTCGGGGGATCACAAGGCATTCACCCGCGCGCAGGGTGTCGGCCCGAAGCTTGCCCAGCGCATTGTGCT
>JAZURB010000099.1:0-2871 GCA_045605945.1 Acutalibacteraceae bacterium | reverse complement strand
CCGACTTGAAAACGGTAGCTGGATGCCGATGGCGGCCAAGAAGATCAAAGCGATGTTTGAGGGCAGCAAGGATATCACCTTTGCTGACAATACCGTCACGATACACGCCGCTCCGGACGAGCAAAACGCTGCGCAAATTGCAGCCCTCGCCGTCGAGCTCGCATAAGCAGGGGAGAGCAGTCACCCAAATCCACCTTGTGGCATACAATAAAACGGGCGTTTTTGAACAACGAAAACGCCCGTTGCCCAATTTTTAGGGGGAACCGCCCGCTTTTTTCGGTATTTTTGCGATTTTTTTGCAAGAAATCAAAAAAGAACTTGCAAAATCCTGCACTATCCGCTATAATAAGCGGGATATCAAATTGTGCGAGGAGCGACGATGAAATGATGAATGTTAAGACAGCAACGACTGAGCAGCTGCAAGAGCGTTTGGGCGAGCTTCGCGGTCGTTATGAAGAGTATAAAGCACGCGACCTGCGTCTGGATATGTCGCGCGGCAAGCCCAGCAGCGAGCAGCTCGATCTGTCCATGGATATGATCGAGAGTTTGTCCGCAAAGGATGTTTACATGACCAGCACCGGCTTTGACACCCGCAACTACGGCGTACTCGACGGTATTCCCGAGGCGAAGCTGATGTTTGCCGAGCTGCTCGGTGTCAGCCCCGACAATGTCATCATCGGCGGCAACTCCAGCCTGAACATGATGTTTGATTATATTGCTACCGCTTGGTCGAAAGGCGTTTGCGGCAACACCCCGTGGTGCGAGCTGGACCGCGTGAAATTCCTGTGCCCCGTCCCCGGTTATGATCGTCACTTCGGTGTTACTGCGTATTTCGGCGTGGAGATGATCCCTGTGCCGATGACTGCGACGGGTCCCGATATGGATCTTATTGAAGAATATGTGAAGGATCCCGCCGTGAAGGGCGCGTGGTGTGTCCCGATGTATTCGAATCCCGACGGCATCACCTATTCGGATGAGACGATTCGCCGTTTTGCGGCGCTCAAACCCGCTGCTCCCGATTTCCGTGTGATGTGGGATAATGCTTACTGCGTGCATCATCTGACCGACACCCCCGACTCGATGCTCAACATTTTCGATGTTGCGAAAGAGTATAACAGCGAGGACTTGTTTGTGGAGTTTATGTCCACTTCGAAGATCAGCTTCCCTGGCGCGGGTGTGGCGGCTATGGCGGCTTCGGTGCGCAACATTGCCGACATCAAGAGCCGCATGACCGTGCAAACGATCGGTCACGATAAGCTCAACATGCTGCGCCATGTGCGCTATTTTAAGAATGCCGACGGCGTGCGCGCGCATATGAAGCGTCACGCAGCGGTGCTGGCTCCGCGTTTTGAACTGGTGCTTGCCATGCTCGATCGCGAGCTGAGCGGTCGTGGTATTGCCGAGTGGCACAAACCCAACGGCGGCTATTTTGTCAGTGTGAATGTCAGCGAAGGCTGCGCAAAACGCACCGTTAAGCTACTTGCCGAAGCGGGCGTAGTGCTGACGGGTGCGGGCGCGACCTATCCTTACGGCAACGACCCCGCGGACAGCAACATTCGTCTTGCGCCGTCGTATCCGCCCCTTGAGGAACTGCAGGTGGCTATGGAGCTGTTCTGCATTTGTGCGGAGATCGCTGTGATCGAGTCGCTCATCTAATTGTATAAAATGTGAAATTTTGCGAAAATGCGTCGGGAATGATTGACATTCCCGACCTTTTCTTTTATAATACTTTTATTATCCATCGTTGCGCGCTGCTCGCGGCGCGCAGCAATTTCTACCGTGGAGGGTGAAACGATGAAGCGAACACCGAAAATTATGTTCTTCATCGTCGTCCTGTTGATCGCGGCACTGACTTATACCTCGATTTTCGGTGTGAGTGAGTACTACGGCGACAGAGAGGATACGGTCATTCGCGGCGCAACGGAGATTCGATTCGGTATCGATATCCGCGGCGGTGTGGACGTAACCTTCGGCGCGACGGATGAAGCGACCGCGGAGATCGAAGCCGCAGGCGGCGAGATCACCGACGACCAAGTCAATGCGATCAAATCGATCGTTGAGCAGCGCTTGGTCATGCAAAACATCACCGATTACGAATGCTATGCCGACCTTGCCAACGATCAAGTGATCGTGCGTTTCCCGTGGCAGAGCGACGAAGCGGATTATGACGCTTCCGCTGCTATCGCGGAGCTCGGCGAAACGGCGCAGCTGGCCTTCTATATTGGCGACCAAACCACTCAAAAGACGCTGGATGACGGCACTGTCGTGAACGTTCCTGCGGGTGAACTGGTGCTGACCGGCGAGGGCGTGAAAGAAGCCGACGCTGTATGGCAGCAAAACGACGACGGCACTTCGGCTCCCGTTGTGAAGCTGACGCTGCAAGGCGAAGCGGGCACAGCGTTTGCGGATGCGACCGCAAAGCAGGCGCCGAGCAAAGGCACCATTTCTATCTGGCTGGATGACGAAATGATCAGTGCTCCGGCGGTTGAAAACCCCATCACGAACGGCGAAGCTGTTATCACCAGCGATGGCTTTGAGAATTTCTCGGACGCGCAAGAGCTGGCGGACAAGATCAATGCCGGTTCGCTGCCGTTTGCGATCGAAGCCAAATCTTTCTCGACGCTGGCTCCCACTCTGGGTGAGAAAGCCCTCGAGGCAATGGTTATGGCGGGTCTGATCGCGCTGTGCATCGTGGCGATCTATGTGATCGTGTGGTACCGCCTGCCCGGCTTTGTGGCGATCATTGCCTTAATCGGTCAGATCGCGGCAACGCTCGCGTTCATGTCCGGCTATTTCCCCGTGTCCAACAGTTTCACGCTGACGCTGCCCGGTATCGCGGGTATTATCCTGTCGATCGGTATCGGCGTTGAC
>JAZURB010000098.1:0-2058 GCA_045605945.1 Acutalibacteraceae bacterium | reverse complement strand
GGCGCGGTGCGTAACCACGATATTGATATCATGAAAAAGGCGTTTGAGATCGCGGGCTATCCCGAGGAAGAGCTCAAAAAGCGCTTCAACGCACTTTACACCGCCTTCCAATACGGCGCACCGCCTCACGCAGGTATGGCGCCCGGCATTGACCGTATGGTTATGCTGCTCACCGATGAAGAGAAGATCCTCGATGTTATCGCGTTCCCCTTGAACGGCAATGCGCAGGATCTGCTGCTCGGCGCTCCCGGCGAGGTCACCGCGCAACAGCTCGAAGATGTGCATCTGCTGGGTGAAAACAGCGCGCTGGCAATGCGTGCCGCTGCGGGTAAGGCGAGCGGCAAATCTGCCGGTAAGCGCTCGACCTTCGGCAACGCGCAGCAGCTCAATCAGCTGTCGCTGACCGCCGACGAGGAAACCGTGATGCAGGGCATTTTCGAAAGCATGAAATCTGCCGAGGCAACGCTCGCGGCGATGGATACTGCGAGCGTTGAGCCGATGGTGCATGTGATGCCCATGACCAATGTGCTGCGCGAGGATAAGCGCGAGCAACCGTTCTCGCGTGAGAGCTTGCTCGAAGGTGCGCCCGAGCGCAATGAAGACAGCTGGCAAGTGCCAAGACTCGTGAAGTGAGGTGTGTAAAGAATGAAACGATTTGCAACGATTACCAATGAACAAGGCGCGATCGCCGTGGACGATACCTTGCTGATCAAGGGCATCGAAACCACCGCGGGTTCGCGTATTCTCGAAGGCTTCAAACCGCTCTTTACCGCCGAAGCGGTCACCCGTTTGGAGGAAAAGGGCTATGCGGTCGCGGGGAAGACCCATGTGGGCGAATTCGGTCTCGATCTCGTGGGAGAATTTTCGCATTATGCGCCGCAAACCGAAGGTGAGCTGAAAGGTGCTGCGGCATCGCTGGTTGCCGACGGTAAAGTGAAAGCCGCGCTCGGTGTTGACCAAAACGGCGCGCCGCGTCGTGCGGCAGCGCTCGCAGGTGTTTGCTTTATGAAACCGACTTACGGTACCGTTTCGCGCTACGGCGTGATCTCCTGTGCCGCTTCGGGCGAGCAGGTCGGCGTGTATGCAAAAGATGCGGCGGCGGTCGCCGAGATCATGACGGTTATCGCCGGTCATGACGATAAGGACGGCACCAGCCTCGCTGAAAAAACGTATGAATATAAAACCGATCTCGATATGAGCGGCAAAACGGTCGGCTTGAATGTCAGCTTGATGGGCAGCGCGGATGATGCAACCAAAGCGCGTGTGCTGGCGTTTGCCGATGCGCTTAAAGCGGCGGGCGTGAATGTCGTGGAATATGACGATGCGTTTGTCGATGCGGCCGCTACCGCATGGCAAATTTTGTCGGCGGCGGAAACCTGCAACAATATTTCGCGTTATGACGGTGTGAAGTACGGTCATCGCGCGGCAAACTATAAAAATATCGATGAGCTGTATGTCAACTCCCGTACGGAGGGCTTCAACTTCCTCACCAAAGCCACCGTGCTTTACGGTTCGGATGCGCTGTCCAAGACCCGCTATGCGGATTGCTATGACAAATCGCTGCGTGTGCGTCGCGTGGCGAAAGAAAACTTTGAAGCGCTCGCGTTTGACGCGGTGCTGACTCCCGCTTGCTCGCAAACGGCGTTTGAAGCATACGACATTCACGATGCGTTCGGCAAGGTGTTTGCGGAAAGCAAGTATACGGCGCTTGCAAATCTCATCGGTTGTCCCGCGCTGGTGTGCGGCGGTGTGCAGCTTGTGGGCAAGAACTTCTCGGAAAGCACGCTCTTGAGCCTCGCGGCTGTCGCCGAAAAGGAGGGCAAATAATATGAAATACGAACTGGTTATCGGTCTTGAGACCCATGTGGAGCTGAACACCG
The DNA here is from genome assembly GCA_045605945.1 of Acutalibacteraceae bacterium. GTDB lineage: Bacteria > Bacillota > Clostridia > Oscillospirales > Acutalibacteraceae > RGIG1959. The sequence goes on along the minus strand of JAZURB010000098.1, from coordinate 178 downwards.
CGTCGAAGATTTTCTGCTCCTGCGGCGGTCACTCCGCTGCCAATGAGCCCAACGATTGCGTTTGCCCCGCTTGCAGCGGCATGCCCGGCATGCTGCCCGTGATGAACAAGCGTGTCGTGGAACTCGCGGTCACGGCGGGTCTGATGCTCAACTGCGAGATCAGCCGCTACACCACCTT
>JAZURB010000097.1:0-5594 GCA_045605945.1 Acutalibacteraceae bacterium | reverse complement strand
AGCGCATCGGTGAGCGTGAGGGATTTTTCCACCGTGTCGGGGTTGATGTTTTCGCCGCTGTCGGCGATCACCATATCGCCCTTGCGACCGTTTATAAAATAGAAGCCGCCCTTTTCGGTAACGACATCCTCGGTTGTAAACCAGTCATCCAGCGTGACCGCCTCACCGTTTATAAGCTTTTTGGTACACAGCGTGCCGCCGCGCACCTGCAAAATGCCGTTTTCATCCAAACGGTATTCCACCGCCTCAAACGGGCGACCGATGCTGTTTTGGTTCAAATGCTGCGGCTTAGAACGCAGATCCACCGAGGCGATGCCGATCTCGCTCATGCCGTAGCCGTTGTGCATGTGATAACCGATGCCGTTAAACAGTTGCAGCGCCGAATCGCGCAGATAACTGCCGCCGTTGATGCAGAATTTCACCGAACGCCCGAACAGCTGATCGGTCACATCGCGCAGCAGCCATTTGGCAAATGCGCGCCCGAGAGCGGGGCAGACATTTTGCAGCGTCGTGGCGGTTTTTAAGCCTTTTTCAAATGTTTTCACCGTCTTGTCGCCTTGCTTATTGACGGTGGCAAGCACCTGCTTTTCCACCGTGTGCCACAGCATCGGCACAGCGAAAATATGCGTCACTTCATGGCGACGGCAGGTTTTCAAAATGGTGTCCGCTGCATAATCGCGCAGGAATACCAGTGTTGTACCGAAGAAGGTGAACCAGAAAAACACCGCAAACAAGCCGAAAATGTGATAAAACGGCAAAAATGCCAGCTGTTTTAACGCACCATGATAGTGGTCGGCAATCGACGGGCATTCTTTCACAATGGCGCGGAAATTGAGAATTTGTGCTGCCACCTGCGCGCCCGTGTAAAAGCACACGACTTCCTTCATCGAAGTGGCGGAAGAGGAGAAGGCAAATTCATCTTCAAACGCTTCGACAGGCACCGTCGTGTCGCTGTGCAGCGTGGTGATATCGATCGCTTCGACGCCGAGCGCGGATGTCCCGTCACAAACGGCGTGGGAAATATGCAGCGTTTGCAGGATCGAGCGGGACATTGCCGCAGGATAGCGCATGTTCACCAGATACGGTTTGTTGCCGCTTTTCAGGATCGCCCAAAACGCGACTACCCAGCCAACGCTGTTTTCCAGTTCCAGCGCGACATACTGTCCCGTCGCACCGAGGCGGTCATAAAGCGCGGCAGCAGCATTGTCAATCATCGCGCGCACCTCACCGTAGGTGTAGGTTTTTACACGAAATCCGTCGTTGGTTTCGCACATCACGAGCGCCGAATCGGCGAAGGTAATGTCGAAAATATGCCGCATGTGCTTTGCCGAGGCTGTCAAAGCCGAAGAGCGGGTTTGTAAACGCGCACGAATGTGACGGTTCATAAGCCATCCCTCTTTTTTGGATATAGATAGATAATTTTATTATAGAAGGGAAGTCGTGAAATGTCAAGATTGGATGTCGGTCCCCCGCCGTGAAAGCTCGTACACATCTGCGGCAGCATCGTTCACTCCCGCCGTCATCGTTTCAAACGCACGCGTACATTTCTAACGCAAAATAAGGGAGACATTTCCTTGCGAAATGTCTCCCTTGTCTGCCGTTTTATGAAGGCGGTTTACCACATACCCGCGCCGATCAGAATTGCCAAAAAGGCAATGCCGCCCGCCACGATCGACAAAATCAAACCGACACGGCCGAATGTTATGCCGAGGCGGCTCATGGTGGTGCGGTCGCCCATGGCGCGGTTGTTCGTCGACATTTTATAGCCGACAATGGACAGCGGCAGTCCGAACGCCATAAAGATAAAGCCCATCACCGCGGTGGCGGCCAGCATTTCGGGCATTTCGCCTGCGACACCGATCATAAAATAAATAAAAGTATACAGCAAGCCGAGAGCCGCCGTGACCGTGCCCGCAATACCCAGCGCCATGCCGGGAATCACGCGCCCTTTGCTCACGGGTGAGGCAGGCGGTTGCACATAGGTCGGCTGTACATAAGGCGGCTGCGCATAGGTATACTGCGGCGGTTGCACATAGTCTTGCTGCGGTGCGGCATAGGGCGGAGCTGCAGGCTCAGTATACGTAGGTGCCGCAGGCTCAGCATAGGCAGGCGCAACGGGCTCGGCGTAAGTAGGCGCGACGGGCTCGGCAGGCACCTGCACGGGTTGCGCGGGCTCTTCGACGACTGCTTGCATCATCGTGCCGCAGGAAGGACAAAAATTGAGGGTGTCATCCGCAGTGTGACGACAGGTAGGACACATTTTCATAATAAGCAACTCCTTTTGCTTGATTTGTGAGATGGATTGGTATTATAAAAGATAGAGAAAATGCAAGGTTGCTGCTCCGACAAGCGCCAAAACAACGGTGGCGGCAGAGAGGATGATGCCGATAAGACCAAGTTTTTCACCGCTGTGCGCTAGGGCGGAAGAGTTACCCGCTTTCTGTGCTTTTCGCGCCAAGTATCGTCCGATTATGGTTAACGGAAAACTTTGAGCGGGCATGAATATCGCAATCAATAACAAAAAATACTCGAAGGCTTTTTCCATTAACAATAAATCGGGGTCAAAGTATCCGTCGGATGCATAGATCATCCAAGACCACAAAAGCATCGCCATAACCATCAGAACGGGAGCGAGAGCGGATATCGCACTAATCATACCGTAAAGGCTTAATCCAAAGCCGACAACCGCCTTAGCAAATGCGGGCGGTCTCGACTTTTGCTTCACAAGCTTCCGTCCGCAAGCGGGGCAAAAATTGAGGGTGTCATCCGCCGTGAGACTACAGGCAGGACAGATTTTCATGAAGAATGCCCCCTTTTTCGGTGTTACAAGATCGGTTAAATAAGGCACCACAGCAGGATCGCGGCTATAGCGCCGATTGCCAGCATAGCAACGGACAAAATCCAGGAAATATTACCCAGTTTAACACCGAAATGTGCCATTTTGGATTGATTGCCGGCTTCCTTCGCTTTCAAGCCCAAATGGCGACCGACTAAGCCTGTTGCCAATCCGATACCGCCCATAATCAGCGAAAGCATCACAATGTAGCCCGAGAAAAACGATTTAACAAACAACATTTCGGAGTCATAAGCGATCTCTTCTATACCCGTGAGCGCCAGTAAGCCGAAAACAAAAGAAATGTAAATCACCAGCAACAATCCGACAGCGGCGCACTCGAGCGCGCTGATGCTCAGCACCATACTGATGATCGATTTCGCCAGCGCAGGCGGCTTCGGCTTGGCGGGCGGCGCAGGCGGGGGATAATATCCCGCGGGCGGCGGGGTTTGTGTGTATTGCGCGGACGGCGCAAGCGGTTGCCCGCAAACAGGACAGAAGTTCACTTCGTCCACGGTTTGGCATCCGCAACGCAAACAGGTTTTCATAGACATTCACTCCTTTTTAATTCAAGAACATGAGGCGTACACGATCAATCCTGTAATCAACACGCCGATGCTGACAGAAGCCGTTATAACAGAGATAAGACCGAAGAGATGACTGTTTTTACCCATACGTGTGCGATTTCCGACCGCTTTACAACGGCGCGCGTGATGCAGGGCAATTCCGCCGCAGATCCATGCGAGCATCGCAAATATAGAAACAAAAACCATGCGGGAAATATACACCGAGGCATCTTCAGAGATGTAAAGCACCCCCGGCGATTGCAGCGCAGCGATGCTCGTGAAAAACAATCCGAAGATCCCGGCGATCATACCGCGCACCGATAACCCTAACGCAGGAATAGCGTTCGGCGAAGGCGGCGGTGGTTCTTTCGGTGTAACGAAGGGAGTCTGACAGTTCGGACAAATCACCGTGACATCGTTCACCCACGAAAAACAACACGGACATTGAATCATAGATACTCACTCCGCTTCATGTTGCGTCAAATACATATATATGTAAAACACACGCGCAAATTCGATGAATATAAAAAACGGTATACTACACATCTTAAGTATAGCATACCGCTTACGAAATTGTCTACTGTAATTTTTAAAAAATGTCGATTTCCCGCGAGTCCCGAAGTGTGCGGAGGAATTTATGAGACTTGTCCATCGCTGATCATGCTTGGCACGCACGCGTCAGTCTACAAGCAAGCGCGCCTAACTCGTTCCAAAAGCTCCTTGAACCACAAGTGGGTAAATTCTCGCTCGTTGAATTGTTCTTGATTTTTGCATAATCAGTATACGCTTAAAAATATTTGCAAAATGTCGAATAATCATGTATAATATACAAAAGGTGGGAATGCTTAATGGAAAAGGTCGGTGGATTTGATGTATATTCAGAAACTGAAAAACAAAATGCAAACCATTATATCACGATATGTTAACAAGAGATTCAACAGGCGCGCACAACGGAGATTGAAGAATGATCGATTTACAATTCTTTGTCCTAATTGTATTGGTGGCGTCATTTACAATCGTTTGGGCAAGCAATTCCTGTCGCCGACGATCAATATGTGGATGCACCAGCTGGATTTTTTGATTTTTCTTGAAAATTTGGACGAGTGTCTCACAAATGAAATTCGTTTTGTGGAATCAGACTGTGCGTATCCGGTGGCAGAGTTAACTTGTAGCGACGGAGTAGTTATGTTGCATTTTAACCATGCTAAAAGTGCTGAGGATGCCGCGAAAGATTGGTACCGCAGAAGAGAACGAGTACAGCGTGATAATTTGTATATTATCATGTACGATTTGGATGGTATTACGCGAGAACATTTGTGGCGATTGGATAAGATTCCGTGTCAAAATAAAGTGGTGCTGTCGGATAAGAAGCGCGATGATATCCCATTTGTTAAAACTATCATACCAAATCCGGAGACAACACAAACAAACTTTTTGGATAGGGATAAGTACGGTGTTCGTACATTTGAAAAACAGTTTGATTTTGTGGCGTTTTTGAATGTCAAAAAGTAATGTAACAAAACCGATGCTCGAAGTAATCGGCATCCTTCTTAAGCGAGAATGCATATCCGTATTCAGAATCCATCAAAAATTGATGATTATTAGGTTGTGTATTTGAGATGTATCATTTAGAAGCACGCACCGTAAACAAATCTCAGGAACCACTAATATAACATATAAAAACTGTTTTTGCGTTAAGTGCGAAAACAGTTTTTATTTTTTAGAGATAACTTGTAGCCTTTCACAATAACATACCTCCTTTTCATTCACTATTGGTTTACGCGGTTTAGTTTTCTTCGGACGAGTTTACATCGGCTTCTTTGTCTTGGAAGCATTCGGCACTTTTGTGGTTGGGGAATGTGACCTTAAACCAGTCCAGTATTGGTGATGGTTTGAATGTCACGATGGACATCCAGATGCTTGGAAATTGCACGAAAATGTTGCGAATATGGCTCCGCTGTCTTTTTTGAGATGCCTTCAGCACGCTTGATTAGCAAAAATCGTGCGAAGGTTTCTTCGGCGGTTTCCGTTTGTCTGACTTTGATTTTGGCCATTTTGTATGCACCTCTTGACTCTTGGATTTTTACACAAAAGTCAAGCGCACTCATACGAGCGGGACAAAGGTGCAGAAAATAGAAAAAACCTTGATGCCGTAAGGCTTCAAGGTTTTTCTGGTCCGAGTGGCGAGACTTGAA
>JAZURB010000096.1:0-1921 GCA_045605945.1 Acutalibacteraceae bacterium | reverse complement strand
CATGGCTACGATCCGACTTAAAGGGTGACGGCGCACATTGCCGATGCTTCGCTGGATGTCGTTACGATCGATGTGTCGTTCATTTCGCTGACGGCGATTTGGGATGCGGTGATGCCGCTTGTGAAACCGCACGGCCGTATTGTGTGCCTTATCAAACCGCAGTTTGAAGCGGGACGCGCGGCGCTGAGTAAGCGCGGCGTGGTAAAATCCCCCAAAGATCATGTGCGTGTATTGCAAACGCTGTTTTGCTTCTGGCAAGAGCGCGGTTTGTTCTGTTCTTACGCTTCGCATTCTCCCATAACGGGCGGCGAAGGCAATATTGAATATATCGCGGTGTTGTCGCGCGAAGCGGCATCGCCGCCGGCGGTGACTGCAATTGTCACCGAAGCATTTGATGCGTTACGCTGATTTTTATAAAGGAGGAGATAGCATGCGTGTTGCCTATGTTGTTAATCGCGCCGCAGGCAAAGCGTCGAGCGCTGCACCGGCGTTGGAAGCGGCACTTTGTGCGATCGGCGCTGAGGTTTGCCCGATAGCGTGGCAGGACGGTCCGTTGGATAAAGCAAGTGCGGATATGCTGTCTTCTTGCGATATCGCCGTGGTGCTCGGCGGTGACGGTACGATCATGCATATCGCCAAACCTGCCGCCGCATACGATGTTCCCGTTTTGGGTGTCAACGGCGGCACGGTTGGATTTATGGCGGGGCTTGAGATGCATCAACTCGATCGCCTTTCGCGATTGATTGACGGCCGTTTTAAAACCGAAGATCGCATGATGCTCGAAGTATGCTTGGAGCGTGACGGCGAAACCTTGCAAACATTTACGGCGCTCAACGAAGCAGTCGTATCGCACGGTAACTTATCTCGCCTTGTGCAGCTTGAGGTGTTCAACGATGAACACCCGATCACGACGTATCGTGCCGACGGTGTGATTATCGCCACGCCCACGGGATCGACGGCATACTCGCTGTCGGCGGGTGGACCGATCGTCGACCCGTCCCTTTGCTGCTTGCTTCTTACACCCATTTGCCCCCACGCGATGCATACGCGACCGTATTTGTTCTCGGACGAAACGGTGCTGACGGTTGTCGCTTCTTCGGAAGCGTACCTTACGGTGGATGCCGAGCAAGCTGTACCGCTACGCTTGGGTGATCGTGTAAAAGTGCGTCGTCACGCATCGGTTGCGCGGCTGATTTCTCTCAAAGAAGAGGATGCGTTTTACGATATTTTAACCCAGAAATTGATTGACCGTCGTTGACGGCGAAAGAGGGAACTTATGAAGGCAAAACGGCAGGAAGCATTGCTGCGTATTGTTCGTGAGCAAGCGATCGATACGCAGGAGGAATTGACAGGCGCGCTGCGAGCGGCGGGATTTGCGGTTACGCAGGCAACAGTATCGCGTGATATCAAAGAACTGCGTCTGGTAAAAACCATGGGCGCAGACGGTCGCTATTGTTACGCCACCGTGAAAGCCCCCCAAACCGAGGTATTTTCTTCGAAACTCCAGCGGTTGTTTCATGATGCGGTGCAAAAGGTCGATCATGCGGGAAATATCGTGGTGGTAAAATGTCTTAGCGGCACCGCAGGCGCTGTGTGTGCTGCGGCGGATTCCATGCAACTATCATCCATTGTCGGCTCGCTTGCAGGTGATGATACGATTATGTTTGTGGTGCGCACGGAAGAGGATGCCGTAGCGCTTACAAAGACACTGCATGAATTGGCAGAGCAATAATCTTTTCTGAAATTTTTGTGAAAGTGTGGTGAGTGCCGTGCTGAAGGAATTGTACATTGATAATGTGGCGGTGATTGAACACGCGGAAGTTTCGCTGAGCGCGGGACTGACCGTGTTGACCGGTGAAACCGGTGCGGGTAAATCGATCCTGATCGATGCGTTGTCGGCGGTGCTTGGCGAACGCGTCAG
>JAZURB010000095.1:0-5499 GCA_045605945.1 Acutalibacteraceae bacterium | reverse complement strand
GGAGCCTTGGAGTCGAGCTGGAAGGGATTCTTGCCCTCAGCGGTACGTCTGGGATCGTAGCGGTAGTTGTGCCAGTAGCCGGCAGCAACCGCGTTTTTGATCTCCGTCTGGGCGGTGCCCATGCCGCGGCAGATGCCGTGGTTGATGCACGGTGCATAACCGATGACGAGAGACGGGCGGTCGTAGCTCTCAGCCTCGGCCAGAGCGCGTACCGTCTGTGCATAGTCGGCACCGAGTGCAACGTGTGCGACATAGACATAGCCGTAGCTCATGGCGATGGCGCCGAGATCCTTCTTCTTGACCGCCTTACCGGCCGCAGCGAACTGCGCCACAGAGCCGGTCGGGGTTGCTTTGGAAGCTTGACCGCCGGTGTTGGAGTACACCTCGGTATCGAACACGAGGATGTTCACATCTTCGCCCGATGCCAACACATGGTCAACGCCGCCGAAGCCGATGTCATACGACCAGCCGTCGCCGCCGAGCATCCAGAAGGATTTCTTGACGAGGACATCGGTCGCCTTCTTCGCTTCCGCATAGAGACCGTCGTTCTTGCCGGATTTCTCCAGCGCCGCCACGACCTTTGCTGCCGCAGCCTTCGAGCCTTCGGCGTCGTCCTTGTTCGCGAGCCACTCGGAAGCCGCATTACGCAGATCCGCCGCTGCGCCTTCTTCGCCGGCAGCAAACTTGGTCATGATGTCCGCCAGACGCTGACGGCGCGCCGTCACGCCGAGGAACATGCCGTAGCCGTATTCCGCGTTATCCTCAAACAGGGAGTTCGCCCAAGCGGGACCCTTGCCCTCTTTGTTAACAGTGTACGGCGTGGAGGGCGAAGAGCCGCCCCAGATGGAGGAGCAACCGGTAGCGTTGGCGATATACATACGATCGCCGAACAGTTGGGTCGCGAGTTTCGCATAAGGTGTCTCGCCGCAGCCCGCGCATGCGCCCGAGAACTCGAGCAGCGGTTGCTTGAACTGGCTGCCTTTAACCGTGGTCGCCTTGAACTTCTCGGCAACTTCGGGTTTCTCGGGCAGCGCTTGACCGTAGAGGTAGCCTTCCTCATCATCCAGGCGCTCCTCGAGCGGTTTCATAACGAGAGCTTTGTTGCCCTTCATGCCCGGGCAGACATTCGCGCAGGAACCGCAACCGGTGCAATCGAGGACGGAAATGGTCATGGCAAATTCCATGCCGGGCAGACCCGTAGCGGGTTTCGATGCCATCGACGCGGGAGCGGCGTTAGCTTCCTGCTCGGTCATGATCACGGGACGGATAACGGCGTGCGGGCAGACATAGGAGCAGAAGTTACACTGGATGCAGTTTTCCTTCACCCACACAGGCACATCCACCGCAATGCCGCGCTTCTCATATGCCGAGGAGCCCAGCGGCACGGTGCCGTCCGCATTCTCGACAAACGCGGAAACAGGCAGCTTGTCGCCCTTTTGCGCATTGACGGGAACGAGAATGTTGTTGATATAATCCTTGATTTCGGGACGGCCGCCGATGGCTTCCTTCACGACGGTCTCCTCGTTGGCGTTCGCCCACTCAGCGGGAACGTTGACCTTCTTGACTTCTTTGACACCGGTCTCGATCGCATCATGGTTCATCTTAACGATGGCTTCGCCCTTCTTGGAGTAAGAACGAGTCGCCGCGTCCTTCATATACTGCACCGCATCCGCCGTCGGGATAACGCCCGCCAGTTTGAAGAATGCCGCTTGCAGCAGGGTGTTGGTGCGGTTGCCCAGACCAAGGCCCTTCGCCAGATGCGTCGCATCGAGGGTGTAGAACTTGATCTTGTTCTTCGCGATATAGCGCTTCATTTCCGCGGGCAGATGCGCATCGAGCTCTTCCTCATTCCAAGAGCAGTTCAGCAGGAAGGTGCCGCCCGGTTTAATATCGCTGACCATGTCGTACTTATCCACATACGACGGGTTGTGGCATGCCACGAAGTCCGCTTTGTTGATGAGGTAGGTGGACTTGATGGGCTTCTTGCCGAAACGCAGGTGGGAAACGGTGATACCGCCCGACTTCTTAGAATCATAAGAGAAATAGCCCTGCGCATACAGGTTGGTGTGGTCACCGATGATCTTGATGGAGTTCTTATTCGCGCCGACGGTGCCGTCCGAACCCAGACCCCAGAATTTGCAGGACGTGGTGCCCTTCGGGGTGGTATCGGGATCTTCCTTCACCTTCAGCGAGGTCTTGGTCACGTCATCATCGATACCGATGGTGAAGCGCTTCTTCGGACGCGCCGCTTGCATGTTGCGATACACCGCCACGATTTGACCGGGGGTGGTGTCCTTAGAGCCCAGACCGTAGCGGCCCGAGTAGACGGGCGTACCGGCGAACTTGGAGTCGGCGATCGCCGCCACGACATCGAGATACAGCGGCTCGCCGATAGAACCGGATTCCTTGGTGCGATCCAAAACGGTGATCTTCTCCACCGTCTTAGGCAGCGCCGCGATCAGGTGCTTCACGGAGAACGGACGATACAGGCGAACCTTGATCAAGCCAACCTTCTCGCCGGCAGCATTGAGGTAATCCACGGTCTCTTCGATGGTCTCGTTGACCGAGCCCATTGCGATGATGACATGCTTCGCATCGCGCGCGCCGTAGTAGTTGAACAGCTTATACTTCGAGCCGATCTTCGCGTTGACCATGTTCATATACTCTTCCACAACCGCGGGAAGCGCATCATAATAGGTGTTAGCAGCCTCACGACCCTGGAAGTAAATGTCGGGGTTCTGAGCGGTACCGCGTTGCACGGGATGCTCGGGGTTGAGCGCATGCGCACGGAAGCGATCCACCGCGTCCATATCCACCATGTCCTTCAGATCGGCATAATCCCACACTTGGATCTTCTGGATCTCGTGCGAGGTACGGAAGCCGTCGAAGAAATGCAGGAACGGCACGCGACCCTTAATGGTCGACAGATGCGCCACAGCGCCGAGGTCCATAACCTCTTGCACGCCGGAGGAGCAGAGCATCGCGTAACCGGTCTGACGGCAGGAATACACGTCGGAATGGTCACCGAAGATGTTCAGTGCATGATAAGCGAGAGCACGCGCCGACACATGGATGACATTGGGCAGCAGCTCACCCGCAATTTTATACATATTGGGGATCATCAGGAGAAGACCTTGCGACGCTGTGTAGGTGGTGGTCATCGCGCCCGCTGCCAGCGAGCCGTGCACCGCACCCGCAGCACCCGCTTCGGATTGCATCTCTGCCACCTTAACGGGACGACCGAAGATGTTTTCCTGACCTTGTGCCGACCAAACATCGGTCACCTCCGCCATCACGGATGACGGCGTGATAGGGTAGATAGCAGCAACGTCGGTAAACGCATAGGATACATGCGCCGCAGCGTTGTTGCCGTCCATGGTTTTAAATTTTCTTGCCATGTTGTATACGTCCTCCTTTTAGGATAAAATGGACAAAACTGCTCGCGGATACCTCCGCATTATAGGTATTCTACCACATTTTTTTCCATATGTAAAGAAGAAATATTTGCAGAAATCGTTTTTTATTTTCAAAAACGGTGAAACCCACGATAAATTTGTTGAAAACAATGTACAAAAACCGTATTGGCACCGTTTTTTGCGGTTAGTGCTTGCTATTTAATATTTTTTTGATATACTGATATTAAGAATACCCTACGATAAGGAGTGTGCTTTATGAAAAGACCTCTGGCGCTGTTATTATCCTTGACGCTATTGTTGGGAGGTGCAACAGGCATGACCGCTTGCAACGCAACCAAGCCGCTGTTGGACGGTGCAACGCTCGTCACCTTCGGTGACAGCTTGACCGCCTTATCATCCTGGCCGCAAGAGGTTGCCACGGCGCTGAATATGCAGCTTGTGAACTCCGGCATCGGCGGCAATACTACCGACCACGCCGCAGCGCGTTTGGAACGCGATGTGCTGGCGCACGATCCCGATTTTGTGATTATCGCTTTCGGTTCCAACGACTTTTACCGCCGCGGCGGCGAACCGCAAACCGATTGCGAAACCTATAAGGCAAATTTGCTTAATTTCGTTGTCGCGACACGGGACGCAGGCGCCACACCGCTTTTGATGACGCCGCCTTTTATCTCGGAAGGCGCATCGGGCGGTCCGCTGCTGTATCCCGAAGGCAGCGTTAACGCCGCTTTGGATGTGTATGTGGAAGCGATGCGTAAACTCGCCGAGGAAGAAGATGTCGATCTCATCGACATTCACGCCGTGTGTGATGACGGGCAATCGATCAACACATTCCTCGGTGCGGACGGTGTGCATCTGTCCGCTGACGGCGATGCGCTATATGCCGAAACGATCATCGCTTACATGACCGCGCATTTCCGCCAAGACCCCGATGTGCCGCGCGTGGAACAGCCGACGCGTCCGACGGCACCCGACGGCGATTTCACCGCCTCACTCCTCCCCGAAAACCCCGAGGAATGGCTGGTTATTTATCCCGACACGATCACTGTTACCCCGACCGATGACGGCGGCGTTGCTTTTGCCAATACCACCGGCGAATGGCCCGAGGTGCATTATTCCCCGAAGCTGCCCGACACGGTAGCGGCACCGCTGAAAAACAGCGTGCTGAATGTGGATATCGAGCTGCAGGCATCCGCGAACATCCTGTTGTTCTTCGGCGGCTCCACCCCGACAGTGCAAACCACCAACGACTACATCTCGCTGACGGCGGCACTCAAAAAAGCCGATCCGACCTTGCGCGTATCGGGTGACGACATCCAAGGCGGCCAAACCGTGCGTTGCTCACTGCCGCTGATGGAGGTTATCCCGCTCAGTTATATGGAAGATGACGGCACGGTGCTGTTCTCGGGTGTGAAAATTTTTGTCATCGGCGCGGCGGGAAAAACCGTCACCGTTCACGACATCAGCGTCACACACACCGACGCCTGACATGGATCTTTGCTATGCATTATAAGGAGGGTACATTATGAAAAAAATTCTCAGCGTATTGACAGCAGTCGTGCTGCTTTGCTGCGGCGTGACACCGGCATTTGCCGCGCCCGCAGCGAACGCCCCGCTCCTGGACGGTGCAACACTGGTGACCTTCGGCGACAGCATCACCGCGTTGTCGACTTGGCCGCAGGATGTCGCCGTGGCGATGAACATGCGCCTTGTCAACTCGGGCATCGGCGGCAACACCACCAACGATGCCGCGCAGCGTTTTGCGCGCGATGTCGCGGCGCACGATCCCGATTTTGTGATCATGTGCTTTGCATCCAACGATTTCCAGCGTCCCGTTGCTTTGGGCGCACAAAAGGTGGATGTTGCCACCTACCGCGCAAATCTGACGACCTTTATCGCGGACATTCGCGCCATGGGCGCCACCCCCATCCTCATGACCCCGCCGTTTATCGCGGAATTTGCCGTAGGCGGTCCGTCGTATTTCCCGGAGGGTACGGTCAACGCCGCACTGGATGTGTATGTCAACGCGATGCGCGATGTGGCTTCTTCGACAGGCACGCATTTGATCGACATCCATTCCGCG
>JAZURB010000094.1:0-3172 GCA_045605945.1 Acutalibacteraceae bacterium | reverse complement strand
ATCAATGTCACAGCGCCCAAAGGCGGCTTCCCTGCGGAGATTGAAAACATCGCGGGCGCGGCATTTTCGGAAAACGAGCCTTCGCGTGAACAGGTCATCGCCGCGGTGATCGATGCGTTTTTTGAAGAATACACCGCGCTTTCCGAGGAGCGCTTTGTTGAGGAATACCGTGCGCGGTCGTTGCTTGTCGATCGCGCCGTCACGGTCATCACCCCGAACGGCAACTGCGAAGCAACCGCCCTCGGGGTGGACGCGGCATGTCGCCTTCGTGTGCGCTATGCCGACGGCAGCGAAGAAGCGCTCTCGTCGGGCGATGTCAGCATCCGCATGGGATAAATACGCGTTTCCACCTGCCGCAAAGAGAGGCTGTTGACGGATACAATCCAATGCATCCCGCTTGCGCAGTCCTTAAGCAGAGCCACAGCGAGATATATTCGGCTTCGTCTCATCCGCGTCACCCTGAGTGCAGCGCGCTATGCGCGCGTAGTCGAATGGGTCTCGGATGAGACTTCGCTCAGTATGACGCGCTGTGGCGTAGTCGAACGGTGCTTGCCGTATTTGCTCATACAAAAAACAAAAAGACCGTTGCTTGGTTTCAAGCAACGGTCACTTTTTGTCCTATTAAAAATTAGGCATTTGCCTTCTTAGCGAGGGCGGACTTTTTCCTGGCAGCAGTATTCTTATGCAGGAGGCCCTTAGCAACGGCCTGATCGATCTTTTTGATCGCGGCGTTGACAGCAACAGCCTTGTCCTCTGCGTTCGCTTCGATCGCGGCATTGGCCTTTTTAATCTCGGTCTTCAGAGCCGAGCGATTCGCCTTGTTGCGCGCCGTTTTAACAGCGATGACATTCACACGCTTCTTAGCGGATTTAATGTTGGGCATGGTCACACCTCCTCACAAATTCACATTTTCTAAATCACGCAGCGATAATGATACCACGCTTCGCGCAAAAAAGCAACTGTTTTTTAAAAAAAATTGATTTTTTTTAGTTTGTGCCGAAAAATCCCCTGTTTTTCCCATGTCTATTGGGTGAAAGTTGCCCATATACTGGGTAAAAAAGGAGCGGATGAGCATGAACGGGATTGTTTGGCGTGTGGTGCGTGTGTTGGTTTTATTGGCGTTTGCGGCAGCGATGACGTGGGGCGCGATGCAGATCCCGTCCTCGACTTGGCGCAGCTGGGGTGAGCGAGCGGCGGTGGTGTCAGCGGGACTGGATCGCCCGCAGGAAAGCCTTTCGTATATTCTGGAAGCGCTCGCCGCCGAAGAAAAAGCCGCTGCCCCTACCGTGCCCGCTTCCAACGGGACGGCATCTGCGCAGGAGGCGGCAGCCGCTGTCATCCCGCCCAAGGGGGACGGCGGCGGTGCTGTCGAGGAGCATGTCCTCACGGGCGGCACGGAGATAACACAGCATGTCCGCGTGAAAAATGCAAGCGGCGTTGCATATGATTTTGCGGCGCTGCTTGAGGAGGGCTTGCCGTTTACGCCTGCTGCCGACACCGCGCCGCAGGTGCTTATTGTGCATACGCATGCTACCGAGTGTTACATGGCGTATTACGCGGGGTATTATAACGATGACGATGCGACGCGCTCAACCGATGCGGCGGTCAATATGCTGGCGGTTGGAGAGGCAGTTGCGGCCCAGTTGCGCGCACAGGGGATCGGCGTGATCCACGATACCACGCTTCACGATCATCCCGCTTATACGGGCGCCTATACCCGCGCGGAAACCACCATACAATCCTATTTAAAAAAATATCCGTCAATTCGTGTGGTATTGGATATCCATCGCGATGCGATGCTGCAAAGCGATCAAACCAAGATCAAGCCGACCGTGTCAGTCGCTGGGCGCAAGGCGGCGCAGGTCATGGCGGTGATCGGCGGCACGAACACCGCCGAACTTCCCAACGCCCATTGCCGCGAAAATCTGCGTCTTGCGCTGCAATTTCATCGTGCAATGAATACGGCATACGACGGCATTATGCGTCCGCTCTATGTGGTGGATGCACGGTATAATCAAGGGTTACTTGCCGGTTCCATGCTGCTTGAAATCGGCACCGATGCCAACACCCTTTCCGAAGCGGTTTACAGCGCACAACTGGTCGGCAAACAACTCAGCGGATTGCTTTTGTCCGATTCTTAAAGATTTTGCTTGAACTTTCGGCAAAGGAATAGTACAATAGGGGGGATGTGATAAAAAAGGAGTGATTATGTGAAGCGCATTATCGGTTTGGCGGCAGCGATACTGCTGTGCATCGGTATGCTGTCGTCGCTTGCGGTATCGGCGCAGGTGTTGCCGCTGCTGGTGCCTGAAAAGACGGCGCTGACCTCCACGGAGGGCAGCTATGCTTATGATGATAACGGCGCTTTGCATGTGATAGCACCTTCCGACAACGGTGCTACCGTTGCTGTGGATATTGAGCAAACCGTAAAAGTTCACAACACGCGCTATGTGCATCTGGTCGTGGAAGCAACCGCGGCATTCAATATTGCGCTTAAGGTGGACAACGGCACGCACGATGTGTATCCCCAGTTGGCGGGCCCGTCGTGGTATGAGCAGTTTCAAGAGACCGCTCCCGCTATGGGCGAGGGCGTGAACGCGGGTAGCTATGCGGTTGTGCTCGATCTC
This sequence comes from Acutalibacteraceae bacterium, assembly GCA_045605945.1. Classification (GTDB taxonomy): domain Bacteria; phylum Bacillota; class Clostridia; order Oscillospirales; family Acutalibacteraceae; genus RGIG1959. Next base: position 545 of record JAZURB010000094.1, on the reverse strand, counting down.
GCGAATTACGCGCAATATAATGCGCAGTCGCTGGGAACGGACGGCTATGCCTTTATTCGTTCGCTGCATGTGTTTGTTAAGGGCGCGGGCGAGGTTACGGTTAAGCAGATGACGCTGACCGAAGCCGCCACTTTCACTTATGACGGACAACCGATCACAACGGCGGCGCCTTTTGAAGCCATCACCACCGCTCCTCACGCTGAGACGGACAGTACACAGCCGCCCGAAAGCGATGATACGACTCCGACCTATGCCGCCGCGCCCGAAGGAGATTATAATCTCGGTCGTGTGCCGCCGATCGTCATTGTGTTGCTGATCGGCGGTGTGTTACTCATCGGCTCGATGATCGCTTTGAATGTACTGAAAAAGAAAAAGAAGAAAGACGAATAAAAAACGCCGCTGCATTTGCGTGATACTCTTAACGGAGTATCACGCAGTTCTATTCGCCTAACGGCGAGTTCTATTGCTTCGCAGTGGTATTGTGCTTCGCACAGTGTTATTCGGCTTTGCCGAGTGTAAGGGCGAATAGAATATCACAAAAACCG
>JAZURB010000093.1:0-3892 GCA_045605945.1 Acutalibacteraceae bacterium | reverse complement strand
TATCCCCGGCATCATGTATGCAGGCGGCATCGGTGGTGTTATCGGCGCATTTCTGTTTGAAAACTCGGGAGCTATGGCGTTGGCAGATACCACACCGTTTTACAGTTTTCTTATTCCGTTTTTGGCAATCGTCATTCCGTTTCTGTCGGCCATTGTTGCGTCGCTGTTTATGGGACTTATCTATTGCTTCTTAACCGTTACACTGCGTGCCAATCAAAATGTTACGGGTCTTGCGCTGACGACTTTCGGCGTCGGTATCGGCAACTTTTTCGGTGGTTCGCTGATCAAACTGACCGACAGCGATATGCCTTCGATCATTTTAACGCAAACGAGTTCTTATTTCCGTGCGAGCCTTCCTGTGGCGGATAAACTCGGCTGGTTTGGCGAGATTTTTCTCTCACATGATTTTTTAACTTATCTGTCGATTATTATTGCGCTTGTGGCAGCGTATATTCTCGGTCGCACGCGTGTCGGTCTTAACCTTCGCGCGATCGGCGAAAATCCCGCAACGGCGGATGCGGCAGGCATCCCTGTCACGAGGTATAAATATTTCGCCACCTGCATCGGCAGTGCGATTGCGGGTCTTGGCGGTTTGCAGTATGTTATGGCATACGCTAACGGCGTGTGGTCGAATGATGCGTTCGGTGATCGTGGCTGGATGGCGATTGCGTTGGTTATTTTCGCGCTGTGGAAACCGACAATGGCGATCTTCGGCTCGTTCCTGTTCGGCGCGCTGTGCAATGTTACCTTCTATGCCGAGGGTCTGGGCACCAGTAAGCAGCTGTTTTATATGCTGCCGTATGTGGTAACGATTATCGTTTTGATTATTACCAGCATGCGCAAAAAACGCGAGCATCAGCCCCCCGAAGGTCTCGGCCTTCCGTATTTCCGCGAAGAGCGCTAACAAAAAAGCTCACGATCAATTGATCGTGAGCTTTTTTAATGTCTGGATGATTTATTGGTCGGCGAACATATGCGCATATTTATCGGCATACTCGTTGGCCAGTGCCGTCATTGCGTCGAGTTTCGACTCGATATCCGATACCAGCTTGATTTGTGTGCGTGTGCGCATCAGGTTTTGACCATTGTAGTCGGTATGGAAATACACATCACCGTTGAGGTAATCGGTCAGGAAACGAGCGGCAAGCTCCAGCGTCAAGATTTTGGCGCTGATCGGCATCATTTCGATTTCCTTTTCGGTTAACAAGCCGTGGGTGCCTTTAATGAATCCTTTGGTGAAGAGGCGATATTTTTCGATATCCATTTCCACCTTGCACAAATCGGGTTCATCTTCCGCTGCTGCACAAGCGCCGCTGCGAATAGCATCGCCGAAATCGTACAGGGAAGAGCCGGGCATAACCGTATCCAGATCGATCACACAGATTGCCTTGTCGGTAGTGGCATCGAACAGGACATTGTTGATCTTCGTATCGTTGTGTGTCACTCGATAGGGGATTTCGCCGTTTTCCAAAGCATTCACAATAATGCCGGCGTCTGCCTCGCGGGAAAGAATGAAATCCACCTCGTCCTGCACATTTTTAAGGCGTCCTGCTTTATCGGCAGCAATCGCGTCTTTCAATGCGGCAAAGCGAGAAATTGTGTTGTGGAAATTGGGGATCGTGTCATACAATGCGGTAGCATCGTAATCGGTGAGATACCATTGAAAAGCACCGAATTCACGACCGGCTTCAAAGAAATGATCGCCGTCGGGAGCGATATTATAAGCGATAGCATCGTCTACATACTCGTAGCAACGCCAGAAACCGTCGATCTCATTTTCATGATACGGTTTGCCGTTTTTCGCTGCTGCGAAGGATAGTACGCGTCGCGTGTAGGAACCCTCTTCTTCAATAAGCCGTTTTTTGATATGCTCGGTCACGCTGTTGATGTTTTGCATTACATGATACGGCTCGTTAAACACCTTGGTGTTGATCTTTTGAAACACATATTTGTACGCTTCGCCTTTTTCGCCAATCAAGCTAACGAGATATGTGCGATTGATAATACCCGAGCGGATTTCGGTATGGGACGCATATTTGCCGGGAACATCGAATTGGGAAACAATATGTTTCATAAATTGATTCGATTGCATAACACATGCCCCTTTCAAATAATGTTATATTATATGGGTGCAGGATATATTTTTATTATATACAAATTATTTACAATAATCAAGTTAAAAAACAGTAATCTTTTCGAAGAACGATAAAAGCCGCTCCCTTACAATGGGTAAGGAAGCGGCTTTTATTATGCCTTCATGCGATACGACAGCGTCATCAAGCTGTCGCCGAGATGCACGTTTTCGACAATGGCGTTTTTGTCGTCTGTAGCAATATCGTAATGGCTGAAATTCCAAAACGCTCGAATACCAAGCGCTTGCAGTTGCTCTACAATGGCGGAAGCTGCCGTATAAGGGATACACAAGATTGCCAGCTTCGGGCTTCCCGATTGACAAAAGTTATTCAAAGCACTCATCGGCTTGACACAAATTCCGCGGATTTCTTGACCGATCACATCGGGATCGGAATCAAAGATTGCTGCCAAACGGAAGCCGCGTTCGGTAAAATCCAAATGATTGGTGATTGCGCGTCCCAGATTACCTGCGCCGATCAAAATAGCATCGGTAATATCCGCGAGTCCTAAAATCTTTCCGATCTCATCGTGCAGCTGCTTGACAATGTATCCGTATCCCTGTTGACCGAATCCGCCGAAGCAGTTGAGATCCTGACGGATTTGCGAAGCGGTTAAACCAAGCAGGGCGGAAAGTTCGCCGGAACTGACGCGTACAACGCCTTTTTTAAGAAGCTCATCCAAAAAACGATAATATCGGGGTAAACGCCGAATGACGGCCATAGAAATGTCGGTGGAGCGTGACATAATTACCTCTTTCGTAAATCAGTTCTTGTTTTGCTCGCGGGTATAATCGAGCAGACCGCCGGCAAGCAGCATCTCAACTTGACGCTGCGAGAAACCGCTGCACAGCGGAATGGTTTTACCGGTCGTCTTGTTTTCGAGAACGATCGCTTCGCCGCTTTGCAGCTTCTCGCGAATGTTCGGCAGCACCAGGCTGTCACCCAACGAAATGGTATCATAATCCGCTTCGTTTTCAAAAGTCAGCGGCACAATACCCGCGTTGATGAGGTTAGCAACATGGATGCGCGCAAACGATTTCACAATAACCGCCTTGATGCCGAGGTAGAGCGGCGCCAGCGCCGCGTGCTCACGCGAACTGCCTTGACCATAGTTCACGCCGCCGATGATGATACCTTTGCCGGCTTGCTTGCAGCGTGCAGGGAACTCTTCATCGCAGCGTGTGAAGCAATGCTCGGAGATCGCAGGGATGTTCGAACGCAGCGGGAGGATCTTTGCGCCCGCAGGCATGATGTGGTCGGTAGTAATATTATCGCCGACTTTGAGAAGCACATCCGCCTCGATGCTGTCGGACAGCGGCGCCGTCTGCGGGAAGGGTTTGATATTCGGACCGCGCAGGATTTCGACATCGTTCATATCGCTCTCTGCAGCGGGCTCGAGGATCATGTTGTCGTTGATGAGGAACTCTTTGGGCATCTCGATAACGGGAGCCTTGCCGAGTGTGCGGGGATCGGTCAGCACGCCCGTGAGTGCGGAAGCTGCTGCCACTTCGGGGCTGACGAGATACACCTGACCGTCTTTGGTGCCCGAACGACCTTCAAAGTTACGGTTGAAGGTACGCAGCGACACACCGCCGCTGTTGGGGGATTGACCCATACCGATGCAGGGGCCGCAAGCGCATTCCAGAATACGCGCACCTGCAGCGATCAGATCGCCCAGAGCGCCGTTTTGCGCGAGCATGTTGTAAACCTGCTTCGAGCCGGGTGCGATCGACAGGCTGACATCGGGATGAAGTCGGATC
>JAZURB010000092.1:0-6117 GCA_045605945.1 Acutalibacteraceae bacterium | reverse complement strand
AACTGTCCACCGCCGAAGTTCACTACACAAATTTCGGAAAAATCGCCGAGCAACAACTGCTTTGCTTGGAAGAGCGTTATCCATTTTTAAAAGTTGATCAATATGTGATCATGCCCAACCACATTCATATCATCTTTTTGTTGGAAGAAACGGCGGGAGCAAGCCCCCGCCCTACAGTTAACGATATCGTATGTGCGTACAAATCTATTACAACAAAAGAATGCAAAAAGCTATACCCCATCGATAAATTGTTCCAAACCTCTTTTTATGAACATGTAATTCGCGGGCAAGCCGATTACGATGAAACCGTTGAATATATCATAAACAACCCTAAAAAATGGCGGTTGGATAGTTTGTATGTCAGATAAAAAAAGACCTCGACGATTGTCGAGGTCTTTTTATTATACTTGAACCTTACAGCGATGCGCGCAGAATATCGCGGGCATCCGCCGTGTTGTGTTCGCCGTTTTTATCGAAATCCGCGGCGGCCTTTTGTGCGTCGTTGAACGCTACCGCGCCCAACGTGTAACGCAGCGCCTCGCGTGCATCGTCGGTAGCAATCGTGCCATCGCCCGTGATATCGCCGAGCACCGCCACCGTCGCTTCGTCAACGACTGCACCGTCGACCACAAGTTGCAGCTTCATGCCCGTTGCCAGCAAGCTGCTGACCGCGTTGCCGTTCTTATCCACCACGCGGAGATACTCGGCATTATCCATCGAGTCGATCAATCCGTTCACATTCGTGCCTTCGAGCAGCGTGCCGACCACACCGTTTGTCACAGGGATATTGCCCGTAATCGCGGTGGGCGCTTTCACGCCGCTGTTATCCGTCAGCGCGCAGGTGTAGAAGGTGACAAAGGTGTCCGTCTCACCCACGATATACAAATCGCAGCCGACGATCTTGACGCAACCGTTGGCATCGGTGTGACCCGCTTTTTTCAGATACGCACCGAAATCGATCGTGATCGTTTCGCGGTTGCCGTTGGGTGCGAAGTTCACCGCACCCGTGGCCAAAATATCGGTCGCCGTTACCGTGTAACCGACACCGTTACCGTCATAATAGGCGATATGCACATTCCATTCGGCGGTACTCTGGGTTTCCAGCGTCAAATACGGGGTGATATCCATATCCACCACCGCCGCGTACTCGGTGTGGAGATACGGCCAGTAGATACCTTCGCCGCCCTTATACAGCGTTACCGCTTCGGGGTTACCGTAGTAGGGCCAGACATAGTGTCCGTTCACCTGCGGCGCCACCGTCACACCTTCAACAGGCATAAGATCCAGTCCCGTGGTATACCCGTTGATTGCATTCTCGAGAGCTTTGACACGCAATCCGAGGCGATAACCGTCGGTCGTTTTGCAAGCAAGCTCAATTTGCGCCCACAGTTTGGCATCTTCGAGCGCCGCGCTCGGCGAGGTCACCGCCTGCGCCTGTGTCAATTTCGCTTGCAGCTCGGTGGCTGTTGCAAAGTCCGCCTTATAGCTCGAAGGCAGGCAGTTTTCAAGAAGGAAATTCGTCAGCACGGTTGCCGCTGCTTGATGCTCCGCTACGTTCGGGTGATTTTCGCCGCCCGACATGCCCGTCGGCAAAATGAGGAAATAATAGCCCGCTGCCGCGCCGCCGAGTTCGGCAACTGCCGCTGTCAGCTCGGTTTGATATTTCACACCCATCATACCGGTGCACCAAACAACAGGCGCGCCGTTATTGAGGCGTTTTGCCATTTGCATCAGATTGATCGCGCCCGCTTTAAACTCCGCATTGGTCAGACCGATATGCGAAGAAGCGGTGGCGTCATTCGTGCCGAGGTTGATGACAACGATGTCCGCAGGCGGGTTGAAGTCATACAGACCCGTGTCGGTATGATTACGCCAGTAAGAGGTGTAAGGATACATATCCTGCAGGTTGAGATCCTTACCCTGCGCGTTCCAACCGCCCACGCAGCCGAAACCGCTCGTTTGTGTCACGCGCACATCCGCCGACAGCGCCTCACCCGTCAAGTAAGCGTAGGTCTGCGTGCCATCCTGGTACATCGGATAGCTCGCCTGCGGTGACGGCATGGTGTTCGTCGTCAGGTTGGAAGCGCCGCCCGAAATCGAATCGCCGACCACTTCCATGATGATCTTGTCCTCAGCGGGAGCAATCATCGGTGTGCCGTTGAAGGTCACGCCCCACACAGTGACCAGCGCCGAGCTTGCCTCGGTCTGCTTGTACACCTCGATATGGTGATACCCCTCGGCAAGTCCGCTTGCCAGCGCAAGGTTCATATATTTGGAATTTTTGGTGCCGGTTTCGGCTTCCAAACGCGTACGCACACCGTCCACAATCACAGTGAAGAACATATTGGTAGTGTAGGTGCATTTGATATCGGCGCCCATGTACACATCGCCGCTGCCGTAGAAATAAAATTCAAAGCCCGACGACGAAGTATCCATATTGAGTGCGCCGTTTTCCACCTCGACGCGTCCCTGAGATTGATAATATCCCGCAAGGTCCGCAAAGGTGTAGGTGGTAGCTGCCGAAGCCGTCAAACAAAGCGGCAACGCCGCCGTTAACAAGCATACCGCAAGCACAATTGCCAGAAGTTTTTTCATGCCGATCCACTTCCTTTTTTGTTGATGATTAAGATATCACCGATTGTTATTTTCAGTGTATCATGCTTTTGCGGGATTTTCAAGCGGTTTTGACCGTAATCCTGCGTATTTTATGCAAAAAATAACCAAGTCTCCCCGCCAAAAAAACACAAAATCTGTCATTTCTTCCATTGATTTTCGCATTTGACAGCGCTATAATGTAGGACGCATTCACTTATTTATTCATATTTATATAGATGTCCGCTATATACTTGAGATACGGCGCACGCGGTGCGTCGGAGGAGAAGACTATGACTATAGCACAAATTGTGGCGATCGTCATCTTCTTGGTGATGTTCGCATTGGTCATTACGGAGAAAATTGAAAAACATATCACAACGCTCGTTTGCGGTGCTGCCGTTATGCTGTTTGTGTTCGGCTTTTGCATGAGCTGGGATTTTCACGCGATGTGGAAAACGCTCAGCTTCGAGCCGATCGCCACGTTGGAATTTTGGTGGTCGGGTCTCGCGCATGAAGGCGGCGGTCACGCAGGCGGTATCGACTGGGGCACGATCATCTTCCTTGCCGGTATGATGATCATGGTCGAAGGCATGGCGCGTGTCGGCTTCTTCCGCTGGCTGTGCATGACGCTTGCTAAGGCGGTGAAGTATAAACCGATGCCGATATTCCTGGTATTTATGGTGATGTCGGCGTGTCTGGCGATGTTCATCGACAGCATCACCGTTATCCTGTTCCTCGCAGCTGTCACCATCGAGCTGGCGCATCTGCTGAAGTTCAACCCCGTCCCGATGATTTTGGCGGAGATCTTCTGCGCCAACCTCGGCGGCTCGGCGACCATGTGCGGCGGCCCGCCCAACATCATCATCGGCAACGCGCTGCATCTGACCTTCTTCGACTTTTTGGTCAACACCGGTTTGGTTGCGGGCATCGCGCTGATTTTCGTGATCGTCTATTTCTATTTCTGCTTCCGCGGTCAATATCGCGACGCAGGCAAGGATATCGATCCCGCATCCATGCCGACTCCCGCGTCGGTCATCACCGATAAAAAAGGCTTTGTGGTCAGCATCGTGATCTTCCTTGTCACCGTGGTGCTGCTGGTGACCCACTCGATGACGCATTTGAGCGTTGCCGCGATCGGCACCTTCACTGCGATCATCACGCTGCTTGCCAACCTCAAGCATGTGCCGCATCTGCTCAAGCTCGTCGACTATAAAACGCTGCTGTTCTTCATCGGTTTATTTGTGGTCGTGGCGGGTCTGGAGGAAACGGGTGTGCTGGTGATGATCTCCGATTTCATCCAATCCATCTGCGGCGACAATTTCGTGCTGATGGTGATCATCATCATCTGGGTCTCGGCTGTCGCCTCGGCATTCGTCGACAACATCCCCTTCGCTGCCACCATGGTCCCCGTTATTCAAACGCTGTCGGGTTCGACCGGCATCGATCTGAACACCCTCGCCTATTCGCTGGCAATGGGCACGGATATCGGCGGCTCGGCAACCCCGATCGGCGCATCAGCGAATGTCGTCGGCGTGTCGGTGGCTTCCAAGGAAGGCTACCCCATCGGCTGGGGCAAATACTGCAAATATATGGCACCCGCAACCGTCATCGTGATGGCGATCTCCACCGGCATCATTCTGGTGCGTTACGGTTTGATTTAAGGGAGGTATTTTCGTGGACAATCAACTGATTATCTCGGTCGGTCGTGAATTCGGCAGCGGCGGTCACTTGATCGCCGAAATGCTCGCCGAGCGCTTCGATTTGCCGCTTTATGACTACAACCTGCTGCAAGAGATCGTGGCGGGCAAAAACATCGATGTAGCCAATTTAAAAAAATACGATGAGCTGCCTCGCGCGCGCTTTTTCCATCGCACCGTGAAAGGTCACAACAGCTCCCCGGAATACAACATTGCGCAGATGCAGTTTGATTTCATCCGCAAAAAAGCGGAAGCGGGCGATTCGTTTGTCATCGTCGGTCGCTGCGCCGAAGAGGTGCTGCGCGGTCACAACGCGCTGGTGGCGGTGTTTATCCTCGGCGATCACGCGAACAAGCTCGAGCGCATCAAGAAACTATATAACCTCACTCACGAGGACGCCGAAGCGCTCATGCAAATCACTAACCGTAAGCGCAAGATGTACCACAATCACTATTGCAAAACCAGCTGGGGCGACTCGCGCAACTACGATCTGTCGATCAACGCCAGCCGCATTGGTTATGAAGAGACGGCGGATATCGTTGAAAAATTTATCCGCATGCGCTTCCCCGATTACGATTGATGCATCCCATTCCCCGAACATCGTTCGGGGAATTATTCTATGTGAAAGAGGCGATTTTTTGAAACGCATCCCTCTCCCCGCCGAACTTGTCTATGTGTTATCCATCGTGATCATGGCGTTTGCCGTCTCGCTGACGGCTGCTGCGGATTTCGGCGTATCGATGATCGTGGCACCCGCCTATATCCTCAGTCTGAAAATTCCGTTTTTAACCTTCGGGCAAGCCGAATACATCGTGCAAGGTATATTGTTCATCGTGTTCTGCTTGCTGATGCGGCGCTTCAAGGTGGTATATTTCCTGTCGTTCGGCACAGGACTTCTTTACGGTTTCGTGCTGGATTGCTGGCGCATGATCCCCGCGCTCAATCCCGATGTCACCGCACCCGGCTCGATGCCGATGCCGCTGCGCATCGGGTATTTGGCGGCGGGACTGGTGCTGACCTCGTTTGCCGTGGCGCTCTGCTTCAAATCCTATCTCTACCCGCAGGTGTATGATTTCTTTGTCAAAGGACTTACCGATCACTATCATCTGCCGCGAACGCGTTTTAAGCTGGGGTTTGATATCGGCATGCTCACGCTGTCGGTCGTGCTCAGTTTGACCTTGCTCGGCTCGTTGAACGGACTGGGTATCGGCACGCTGGTGGCAGCGGTGTGCAACGGGTTTATGATCGGCGGCTTTTCCAAGCTGATCGACCGTATGTTTGACACCCGCGCGCGCTTCCCCCGCCTTGAAAAAATATTCGCTACGGAATAACTGCAAAAAAAGACGGCCTCTCAAACGAGAAGCCGTCTTTTTGTTTTCGCTTATTCGCAGATAAAATCTTCGCGGATCGAAGGGGTGGGCAGATGCTTGAGGATAAACGCCGTCGCCGATGCCACCGCCAAAATAATACCGATTGCAATCAACACTTTCTTCATATGCTATCGCTCCTTTGTCGAAATTTGTAGGTTATGTGTACATTGTAACGCACTTTTTCGAAAATTTCTACCGCTTTTTATGTTTTTCTTTTTACAGTTTTGTAAATTTTTGCGATTTTGTCCGAAAATGTTTCGAAAAATTTCATGTTTACCGCCGTTTTACGGGTTGTCAGATGCGCGAGAATATAGTATAATAAAGTGATTTATTATGAGCATTTGCGAGGAGGGTCGGCTTTGAGCATCTATCTGGACAACAGCGCCACCACTGCGGTCTGTGCCGCGGCAGCGGACAAAGCCTACCGCGTGATGACCGAAATTTACGGCAACCCC
>JAZURB010000091.1:0-7899 GCA_045605945.1 Acutalibacteraceae bacterium | reverse complement strand
CGCATCGGCGGTATGAAGTTGGCGGGCAACACTGCCGAGGTCGCCGCACTTGAGGAAATCTATGCCGCGCTTACGCACTATATCGATACCGCGAAGGAGAGAGAAGCATGACTGTACGGGATATTATGACGGCGATGGAAGTCATCGCACCTAAGACACTTGCCGAAGAATGGGATAATGTCGGTTTGTTGTTCGGCGACCCCGATGCGGCGGTGACCACCGTAGCGGTCGCGCTGGATATCACGCCCGAAGCCGTCGCGTTTGCCAAAGAGAACGGCGCACAGATGATCGTCGCGCATCATCCGCTGATCTTCGCGCCCGTCAAAGCCATCACCGCGCCGAGTGCGCTGCATGCTTTGTGCCAAAGCGGGATCGCCGGCTTCGCAGCGCATACCAATCTCGATGCTGCCGCAGGCGGTGTCAACGATACGCTGGCTGCCGTCATCGGTCTTGCCGATGTGAAGGAAGCCTTTGGCGGTATCGGTCGCGTCGGCATGCTGCCCGAAGAAATGACCGCCGAAAGCTTTGCGGCGATGGTTGCCGATCGTCTCGGCACGGCGGTGCAGCTGCGCGCGGGAACAAACGCGGTGAAAACCGTGGCGCTCGTCGGTGGAGCGGGTGGCGATTTTGTCACCGAAACGGATGCCGACGCGTATCTCACAGGTGAACTCAAGCATCATGAATGGCTTATGGTGCCGCCCTCATTAACGGTGGTGGCAGCGGGACATTATGCGACCGAAAATGTGGTTGTCCCCGCGCTTGCCGAGCGCTTGCATGATGCGTTGCCGTCGCTGCAGGTGCTTCCCTTTATGGGCACCGCACCGTATGTAACCGTGAAATAAATTGTTTATACTATAAAAAGGAGGTGTCGCTTTATGGCTTTGGACGGCGGCTTTATTTATTGTCTTGCCGCAGAATTGCGCGAGGTGCTTCGCGATGCGCGTGTGGATAAGATCCATCAACCGTCCCGTGAGGAATTGGTGATCGCGCTGCGCAGCAAAAGCGGCACATTTAAATTGTATATGTCGGCGCGCGTGCAATCGCCTCGCGTGCATCTGGTCAGCACCGTTCCCGAAAACCCCGCTTCGCCGCCCATGTTTTGCATGCTGCTGCGTAAAAAGCTCGGCGGCGGCAAGCTTGTTGCCATTCGGCAGGACGGGCTTGAACGCGTGCTGTATTTTGATTTCGATTGTATCAACGAACTCGGCGATCCCGTGCGTCTGACGCTGGCTGCGGAAATGACGGGACGCCACAGCAACATCGTGCTTATCGCTGACGGCAAGATCGTCGATGCGATCAAACGCGTGGATTTCGCCATGTCCGATGTGCGCCCGCTGCTGCCGAATGTCGAGTATATCCCGCCGTTGCCGCTTGAAGGACGCTTGTCGCCGCTTGATTATGACGGCGCGACCATCGCGCAGGCGGTGCGTCGCGGTAAAGGCGGCGATCTGACGGGTGCGCTGCTCGCAACAACGCAGGGTCTTTCGCCGCTTGTGTGCCGTGAGATCGTGTCCCAAACGCTGCGCCGTCAACAAAAATCCGCCGAGGAACTGACCGAAGATGAATGGTCGCGGTTGGCGTTTTATCTGGATCGCGTGCGCGCCGTGCTGCAAAGCGGTGAACGCCGTGTGCCGTATCTCGTCAAAGATACCGACGGCACGCCCAAAGAATTCAGCTTCATGCTGATCACCCAGTACGGACTTTCCGCGCTCGGCGTGGAGCAGGAAACCTTCAGCGGACTTTTAGAAGCGTTTTACAGCGAAAAAGATCGTGTGGAACGCCTGCGTGCGCGCGCGCATGATACATTGAAATTGCTCGTCAATGCCACCGCGCGCATCGAGCGCAAGCTGCAACGCCAGCGCGAAGAATTGGCACGCTCGGGTGAACGCGAGCAAAAGCGGCTTTACGGCGATCTGCTTATGGCGCAAAGCTATGCGGTGCCTGTCGGCGCATCGTCCGCGCAGCTGATGAATTATTATGACGAAAACGGCGGCACGATTACGGTGCCGCTCGATCCCGCCCGCAGCGCCACGCAAAACGCCCAGCGCTATTATAAGGAATATCGCAAAGCGCAAACCGCCGAACGCATCCTTGCCGAACAAATCGCGGCAGGGGAGGAGGAGCTGCGCTATCTCGATTCGGTGCTGGATGCCCTGTCGCGCGCCGACAGCCTCGCCGAGATCGCCGAGGTGCGCCGCGAACTTGCCGCGAGCGGGTATATCCGCCAAACCGATACGCGCCGCAAACCGCCCGCATCCGTCGGCCCGATGCTGTTCGAAAGCGACGACGGTTTTGTCATTGCGGTCGGACGCAACAATATCCAAAACGATCAGTTAACGCTCAAAACTGCGCGTGGTCGCGATGTATGGTTCCATGTCAAGGATATCGCGGGCTCGCATACAGTGGTGTTTACCGAAGGTGCCCAGCCGCCCGAAACCACGCTGATGCAGGCGGCGATTTTGGCGGCAACCCATTCCAAAGCCGCATCCTCGTCGCAAGTTCCTGTCGATTATGCGCTTGTAAAGCACGTTCATAAACCGTCGGGAGCGAAAGCGGGCATGGTGATCTACGATCACCAAAAAACGGTATATGTTACGCCCGACCCCATGCTTGCCGCCCGTTTGAAAAAAAGATAAGATAAAACCGCCGACGATGGATGTCGGCGGTTTCTTTTGTGCGCACGTATTGACAGAGAGGGAGCACTACCGTATAATAGTTGCACACACAACTAATTTCGGAGGTGCCGTATGCCGCGGTTTATGAAAACGCTCAACGATATCAGCCGCTGTCAAGCGACGTATCGCACGCAACAACTTTCTTGTGAGGGGATCGCCGCTTGCCATCATGCATTTATTTTGACCATCGGACGCTTGCCGGGACTGACACAGGATACCTTGGCGCAGGAATTGTGCTTGAACAAAAGCACGGTTACACGCACCTTGGCGCATTTGGAGGCGCATGGGTATATTCTGCGTAAGGTCAATCCCGAAGATAAACGTGAAATTTTGGTGTATCCCACGCAGGCGATGCTGGATATTCTTCCTGACGTGCGGGCGATTGCGAGGGAATGGCACGAAGGAATTGCAAAGGGGATTGCCGAAGAGGATATGGCGATTTTCTTTGCTGTTCTGCAACAACTGGCGCAGAGTGCTAAACAAATGAGCGGGACGGCTGACTCATGAAGCGTATTCTTCTTTATTTAAAACCGTATCGTTGGCGTATGCTGGTAGGCTTTGTCATCAAGGCAATCGGTACGATGGCGGAATTGATTTTACCGATGATCCTCACGCATATTCTCGATCGTGTGATTGTAACCACGGAAGTGGCGCGAATCGTTCGATACGGTATTCTCATGTTGTTGTTCAGCGTCGTTGCTTGCGTCGGCAACGTGGTGGCTAACCGCATGGCGGCACGTGTGACAAGCGAGTTTTCCAAAGCGATGCGCAGCGATCTGTTTCGTAAAACGCTGTATTTGTCAGCGACCGATACCGATCACTTTACCGTGCCGTCGCTCGAATCGCGCATCACGACCGATACATATAATGTGCATAATTTCATCGGCATGATGCAGCGCTTGGGCGTGCGTGCACCGATGTTGCTTATCGGCGGTACGGTGTTGACCCTGTGGATGGACAGCGCGCTGGCGTTGTGCATGCTTGCTACCATGCCGCTTATCTTTTTGATTGTCTACGGTATTTCTCGCAAGGGAATACCGCTGTATACCGAGGTGCAGCGACGCACGGATGCGATGATTCGTGTGGCACGTGAGGACATCGGCGGCATTCGTGTGATCAAAGCGCTTTCAAAAAATGAGCATGAAAATCGCCGATACGATGCCGTCAATACGGCGCTGACCAAGCAAGAACGCCGCGCGGGGGCGGTGATGAGTGTTGCCAATCCCGTGATGACGCTGATGATGAATCTCGGCATTGCGGCCGTTGTGACGGTGGCGGCGTTTCGCGTTTCAAACGGCACATCTTCGGCGGCAACGGTGATTGCGTTTATGCAGTATTTTACGCTGATTTCCATGGCGATGATGTCGCTGTCGCGTATGTTTGTGATGTACACCAAATGCGCGGCGTCCGCTTCGCGTATTGCGCAGGTGCTGGACACGCCCGATGACTTTACTGTGACGCCGTGTGAAACGGATGGCGCCGATGAACATATTCGCTTTGATCGCGTGTCGTTTGCGTATCGTGACGGCACGGCGGTGTTGAAGGATATTTCTTTTGTCCTTTGTCGCGGTGAGCATCTGGGTATCATCGGCGCAACGGGAAGCGGTAAATCGACAATATTGAAGCTGTTGCTGCGTTTTTATGAACCGCAGGAAGGAGAGATCCGCCTCGGCGGTAAACGTTTGGATGCTTATTCTCGCGAGGAATTGACATCGAAGATCGGCGTGGCGTTGCAAAACGATTTTCTTTATGCGGGAACGATTGAGGAGAATATCCGCTTTGAGCGAGCATTGACGCATGAACAGATCGTGCGCGCCGCCGAGATCGCACAGGCACATGACTTTATCACTGCGATGCCCGACGGTTATGCGCATCGCCTTTCACCGAGAGGAACCAACTTATCGGGTGGACAAAAACAGCGCTTGCTTATTGCGCGCGCTCTTGCCGCCGATCCCGAAATACTGATTTTGGACGATTCCTCGTCGGCGCTCGATTATAAAACCGATGCTTCGTTGCGCAGAGCGCTTGCCACTCACAGACAGCATACAACGGTGATCACCGTGGCACAACGTGTCAGTTCGGTGAAACATTGCGATCACATTGTGGTGGTTGAAAACGGACGTATTCTCGGCAGCGGCACGCACGAGGAGTTAGTGACGCGTTGTGAAGAATACCGCGAGCTGCTGCAATCGCAGATGGGAGGTGGCGACCTTGGCGAATAAGCGTTCCTCTCCCGATAAAAAACGGGATAACAAAGGCATCTTCCTGCGCTTGGGCCGATATGTGCTGCGTCAATGGCCGTTGTTTATCCCCGCGGTATTGCTTGCTCTGCTGTCCAACCAATTAGCACTACTCGGGCCACGCTATTCAGGGGCAGCCATCGATGCCATTCAAACGCCGAGCGGTGTAGATTTTGAAGCTGTGTTTCACAATGTGATACTTATGATCGGCTGCTATGTGTTGTCGGCGTTGTTGGCGTACGTGCTGGAACTGCTGATGATTCATTTGAGTCAGCGCATTACATATGCTATGCGCAAGGAGTTGTTCGAAAAGCTCAACACGTTGCCGGTCAGCTATTTTGACGGACACCCGACCGGCGATATTCTCAGCCATCTGTCGTATGACATCGACACGATCAATGCAACGTTATCGCACGATCTGGTGCAGGTGATGACCAGCGTATACACCGTGATCGGTTCACTGGTGTTTATGTGGCAGATTTCCAAACCAATGCTGCTTATTTTTGTTGTCACGGTGCCGCTGTCCGTTTTGTTTACGCGCTATCGCGCCAAAAAGGTGCGCCCGTTGTTCCGTGCCCGTTCTAAGAAATACGGTGAACTCAACGGCTATGCCGAAGAGATGCTGTCGGGCGCGCGTATCATCGAAGCATACGGCCGACAAGAGGCGATCGCCGATCATTTTGATCAGCATAACTACGAAGCCATGGATGCGTATTATCGCGCAGAATACAGCGCGGCCATGCTGTATCCCACTATCAATTTGATCAACAATTTGTCGGTCACAATGGTGGCGGTTTTCGGCGGCATCTTGTATATGCTGTCACAAAGCGGTGCGGTAGCGGCGGCTTCCGTGTGGTTTCTCTCACTGGGTGGTGTGGCACAATTTGTGCAGTATTCGCGTAAATTTGCCGGCCCTATCAATGAATTTTCCAATATTTTGCAGGAATTCCAATCCGCCTTTTCGGCGGCTGAGCGTGTATTTCGTGTGCTTGACGAAGAATCCGAACCGTCCGATCCTGCGAAGGTAGCGTCACTCGAGACGGTGGACGGCGTGGTGGAGTTGGATCGCGTTACGTTCGGTTATGTGCCTGAAAAAACGATCTTGAAAGATGTTTCCGTGACGGCACATACAGGGCAAACGGTAGCGATCGTCGGGCCGACGGGAGCGGGGAAAACGACGGTTATCAATCTTTTGATGCGGTTTTATGATCCGCAGGAAGGGGAAATTCGCATCGATTCTCTTCCGACAATGTCCGTCAAGCGTGCCGATTTGCGTCGCGCTTTCACAATGGTGCTGCAGGATACGTGGTTATTCCACGGAACGGTGTTCGAGAATATTGCTTATGGGCGTGAGAATGCCACGCTTGAGCAGGTGAAAGCAGCCGCAAAAGCCGCCACTATCGATGCGTTTATTGAAGGCTTGCCCGATGGGTATGACACCGTGATTTCCGATGACGGTGTCAATCTATCCAAAGGGCAAAAGCAACTGCTGACGATTGCGCGAGCCTTTTTGTCGGATACGCCGCTGTTGATTTTGGATGAAGCGACCTCCAACGTCGATTCACGAACAGAGCAGCGCATTGCCGAGGCTATGAATGCGTTGCGCAAAGGACGCACCTGCTTTGTAATTGCACATCGCTTATCTACGATTCGTCACGCCGACGTGATCTTGGTGGTGCGTGAAGGAGAGGTCACCGAACAGGGAACTCATGAGGAGTTGCTTGCTGCCGGCGGATTTTACAGTACTCTGTATCAATCGCAATTTTTATAACAGACGCAAACAAGGTCACACGGGAAATACCGTGTGACCTTGTTTTATAGGTTAATCAATGTGTAACGTGTCCATGGAAGGTGTGCCGCAAGCACGTTCTCCCAATACATTTGCCCACGCTTCGGTAAAGAAGGAAAAATACGATATTCCGTTTTGACGTTTACGCGCACAAGACGGTAAAAAGCCCCACAGTGTTGAAGGGATTCCCATAGCGATCAAATACAGCGGTCCGAGAATAAGCGATTGTACGGTGTGACCGTATTCGTGTACTAATAATCGCGAGCACAGTTCGTCTTTGGTATAACGGTCTTTTAATGTATTGTAAAAGTATGGATCGTCGGTGATAAATATAAACATTCCGAGCGACACGCTGGAGCGGTGTCGCCATACCGTCACAATTGCTCCGTGAAACATCCGATGCGGCGCACGATGATGTATTAAAAATAACACACTGCCGATTGCGGTTTGTAAAATACCCCAAGTGCATTGAAGAAGAGTATAAAGTAAGTGCTTCATCGCGTCGCCGTCCTTTTGAGTGTAGGAATATGCGGATTATATTATATGGTGATGCTTGGTAAATGTCAATGCGACGATCATGGATTTTATATTTGTTTTGTCGGGAAAACCGATTTATAAAAAAATCCGTATTTTTTCGCAAAAACCTCTTGACATTCCGCGCAAAGTCCGCTATAATGGCAAACGTTCCGTGAAAAGAATATATGGACGATTAGCTCAGCTGGTAGAGCATCCGCTTGACGTGCGGAGGGTCAGCGGTTCAAGTCCGTTATCGTCCACCAAAAAGAAAACCTACACCAAACGGTGTAGGTTTTCTTTTTGCTTTTTGGACAAACGGACTTGAAAGCCCGTTAAGAAAACGTGCCGATGGCACGTTTTTAGGGCGTGGAGTTGAAGAAAAGCGGTGGTTTTACATGTAAGGATAGACGAGGTAGAGTCTTCCTGCTTGTACCGACACCGTTATCGTCCACCAACAAAAAGACCAAGTCGAAAGACTTGCTTTTTTCTTTGGTGGAAATGAAGCGCACCTGACGGTGCACGAAAAATGAAGTCGCCTTGCGGCTATGAAGCGTGCCTGCGGCACATGAAAAGACAACGTGCGCTTCGCTTCATGCGAGCGTAAGCGAGTGCTTCATTTACAAAATCAATTCCTTATGCTATACTTATACCAAAGGTAGGTGCTTCAAGTATGCGTGAT
>JAZURB010000090.1:0-13331 GCA_045605945.1 Acutalibacteraceae bacterium | reverse complement strand
AATCGTTCGAGCCGCAAATATATGTCAGCAAAATGATTGCCAGACCGCCCACAAACGCACGAATAAACAGGTTTGGAAACGCCTGCTTTAGGAGGCGAGAGGTGTGTTTCATCGTCAGACAAAATACAATGCTGAGCGCCGCACAAAGCACACTGAGCACCAAGGTGCGCCACAATACCGCCCAGCCGAGCTGCGGCATGGCAACGGTAAAGTGGATCGGTTCACTACCGAGCATCAATGCGAGTGAATAGCCGATGAGTGACGACGCCATACACGGGAGCAGCGCCGCATAGTACATCACACCGACGCTGACGACCTCAAGAGCAAAGAACACCGCAGTAAGCGGGGTGTTGAACAATGCGGAAAACAGAGCGCTCATGCCGCATAAGGTCACAATATGCATGTCGCGCTTGTCCAGGCGTAGAGCGCGACCGACAAACGAGCCGATGCTGCCGCCGAGTTGCAATGCCGCACCTTCGCGACCCGCCGATCCGCCCAACATATGCGTGATAATGGTACTCACGAAAATCAGCGGTGCCATCCACAGCGGCAGGCGTTCGCCCGATCTCACCGAGTCGATTACCTGATCCGTGCCGCCTGACCCTGTCATATGACGCATGTAGTACATACCCGCGATTGCCAAACCGCCGATCGGCAGTAACCAAATCATCCAGGTATGGGCATTGAACAGCATGTTTGATTTTTCAATCGCCAGATGAAACAATGCACCGATCGGTCCGCCGATCACACCGGTAATAACCGCGACCAGCAGCCATTTGCCGATCGACTTTCCCGCATCGGCAATGCGAATACCGATCGATTGGATACGGTTCATAAATAAATCACCCTTTCAAAGCGGCGAATACATCGGTTTGATTTCTTTGCGATAAAGCATCATAAAGAAGATGATGCAAAGCACCAACGACATGACCTCTGCAATGGGGAATGCCCACCACACCAGATCAATATTACCGGCAAGCGACAGCAAAAACGCCACAGGAACAAGCACGACGAGCTGGCGTGCCACCGACACGATCAGACTCTAAAAACCGCGACCGAGCGCTTGGAACACCGAAGTAATGATGATGCAAAATCCCGCAAACAGGAAACTGAGGCTGATAATGCGCAGCGCAGGAATCGCGACAGGCAGGGTCGAGGCTTCCAAATCAAACAGCATGGGGAGCTTGTCGGGGAATATTTGGAAAACCGCCAGACCGACAAGCATCATACCTACGGCATAGCATACGCTGAGCTTGATAGTTTTCATAATGCGATCGGGCTTGCGTGCGCCGTAGTTAAACGCCACAATCGGCACCATGCCGTTGTTCAGTCCGAATACGGGCATGAAGATGAAACTTTGCAGTTTGAAATAAGCGCCGAACACAGTCACGCCCGCAGGATTAAGTCCTTTAAGGATAATGTTGAGGAAGAAGGTCATCACCGATGCAATCGATGCCATAACGATGGAGGGAACACCCACCGAATAAATACGCTTGATTGTGCGACCGTTCGGGCGGAAGCCCTTAAAGTTCAGGTCGATCTCTTTGTTTTTCTTAACATTGAACAGGATCGCCAGTCCCATAGCAATCAGCTGACCGAACACGGTTGCGATCGCGGCGCCGGCAGCTTCCATGCGCGGAATGCCGAACAGACCGAAGATGAAAATGGGGTCAAGGATCATGTTGATGATCGCGCCGATTCCTTGCGTGATCATGCTGTAGAGGGTTTTACCTGTTGATTGCAGCAGACGCTCAAAAACAAACTGACCGAACAGACCGAACGACAGCATGCAGCAAAGCGACAGGTAGTCCGTGCCGTAAGCGTAGACCGCATCGTTGGTGGCGAGTGCTTTGAAATAGGTGCTGACGCCGAAAATGCCGAATAACAAAAACAGAAGATAGCTCAGCGCCATGATAAAAATACCGTTTTTGGCGGCGCGTCCTGCTTCGACGGTGTTTTTCTCGCCGAGGCTGCGCGACAAAAGCGCGTTGATGCCGACGCCGGTACCCGCACCCACGGCGATCATCAAATTTTGCACGGGAAACGCCAGTGAAACGGCGGTGAACGCATCTTCATTGAGCTTGGCAACAAAATAGCTGTCCACAATATTATAGAGCGCCTGCACCAGCATGGATATGATCATCGGCAACGCCATCGAGATGAGCAAACGATGCACAGACATGACACCCATTTTATTTTCTTGAAGGGGCTTGGACATATCAGCAATAACCTCCTGTAAACGACAAAAAACTCGATGTGACAAAAAAACCGTCGCATCGAGTTAGTATACCAGTATTTGATTACAAAGTCAATATTTTTATCGCGCAAGCAGTGCCGCCGCATTGCGGTAAAGTATCCTGTCCTGCTCCTCGTTTGTCAGCGGTAATGCACGGAAGTGTGCCAGTGTTTCTGCTTGACCGCCCCAAGGCGAATCGGTGGCAAATAATACGCGCTCGGTGCCGTGCTTGCGGATGATGCGCACAAACTGCTCGTCGTCGATGTGACCGAGTGTGAAGCTGGTGTCAAAATACACCGCTTTGCCGCACAAGAGGCGTTCCACTTCGTCCCATTGCCCGTATCCGCCTGTATGCGCCAAAATGATGTGCGGGCGAGCGGGATCGTCCTGTAATATATCCAGCACCGCACACATTCGCTCAGGCGGGCAATGCACCGGATCGGGCAATCCGACATCCACTCCTGCATGAATGCTGACAAGCAAATCGCGGTCGATCGCGCCTCTCATAATGCGAATGTATCGCTCGTCATCGATGAATGTCCCCTGATAATCGGGATGCAGTTTAATGCCGCGTAGCCCCAAAGCGACGATCGCATCCAGCCTTGCGTCGACATCCTCGCAGGCGGGATGAATACCGCCGAACGAGATCAACCGATCATTTTGGGCGTTGATATCCGCTGCGAAGCGATTGATCGACTCAAACTGCGACGGGTTGGTCACAACCGGCAACACTATCGAACAATCGATTGCCGCGTCATCCATGCTGCGGCGCAAACCGTCGGCGGTCCCGTCGGTGAAAGCATCGGTGCAGCAGATTGCTGCCAGTTTGGCGATGGTTGCAGGAGCGATGCGATCGGGGAAGATGTGGGTGTGGAAATCAATAACCATGGGTAACACCTCGGAAAACGGGGCCGTATCGTTTTCGATACAGCCCCGTCGGTTTTTAATTTTGTGTAATACGGCTTAAAAACGCCTTTGTGCGTTCGCTTTGCGGATTGTCGATCACGCTGTGCGGGTCGCCTTGCTCCACGATCACGCCGTCATCCATAAAGATGACGGTGTCCGAAACATCCTTGGCGAATTCAATCTCATGAGTCACGACGATCATCGTGCAATCCTTATCCTTGAGGCTCTTGATAACCTTAAGCACCTCGCCCGTCAACTCGGGATCAAGTGCGGAGGTCGGTTCATCAAAGCAGAGAATGTCGGGGTTGAGTGCCAGCGCTCTGGCAATTGCCACGCGCTGCTGCTGACCGCCCGAAAGCTGTGCGGGATAGTAGTCTGTGCGTTCGGTGAGTCCCACTTTTTCGATCAGCTGTCTGGCGCGCGCATCAATATTTTCGGGGGTGTCCATTTTCAGCAGCGTGGGTGCGAGCGTAATATTTTCGAGCACCGTATACTGCGGAAACAGATTAAACGATTGGAACACCAAACCAAAATGCAAGCGTTTGTTGCGAATTTCTTCATCGCTCACGCGATGAGCGCTTGCACCGTCAAAAATCACATCGTCGTTAATGGCGATGGTGCCTTCTTCAGCGTGTTCCAGAAAATTGAGACAACGCAACAGCGTTGTCTTGCCGCTTCCCGATGAGCCGATAATTGAGAGCACTTCGCCTTTGTTGAGTGAAAAATCAATGCCTTTGAGGATTTCGGTTTTACCGAAGCTCTTGCGTAGTCCGCAAACTTGTAAAAATGCCATCGTTCACACCTCCGCTTAATTGAAATAGTTGAGCTTCTTCTCAATGCGTCCGAACAGCAATGTCAGGATGCCGCAGAACAGTAAGAAGAAGACGGCGGTGTAAAACAGCGGCCAGATGATACCGTTGGCAGAATAGCGCTCGGCAACCATCAGGATTTCCGCCACCGCGATAACGCGGGCGAGAGAGGTATCTTTCACGAGGGTGATGATCTCGTTGGACATCGGCGGTACAATGCGCTTAACCACCTGCAGCAGCACAATCTTCGAGAAGATCTGCGATTTGGTAAGCCCCAGCACTTGACCGGCTTCGTATTGTCCCTTCGGGATGCTTTCGATGCCGCCGCGATAGATTTCCGAGAAATAGCAAGCGTAGTTGATCACAAATGCGATAAGCGCCGCGAGCATGCGGTTGCGCATCGGAATATCAAACACCAAGCCCGGCACATACAGCACCACAAAGATTTGCAACATCAACGGTGTGCCGCGGATGCACCAAACAAATACCTTGGTGAGAAAGCTGAGCGGCTTAAACTTGGACATGGAACAAAACGCGACCAACAAGCCGAGCGGCAACGCAAACAGCAGCGTTCCGAAGAACAATATGCAGTTTTGACCGAAGCCCTCGAAAAGGGACAGCGTAGTTTCCCAAAATGGCGACATGACGGATACCTCTTACTTGTAATAATTATTTGGACTTAACAACCTTCACTTGCTTGTTCTGCATGTAGGGGATGGTGATGCTCATGTTCTCCTCGCGCTCGGGAGTGATGGTCATACCGTTCCAGATGCAGTCGATGTTTTTCGCAGCAAGCTCAGTCTCTTTGGCGTTCCAGCTGATCTCTTGGAACACGGGCTCAACGCCCAGCTTCGCGCAAACGGCTTTCGCAAACTCGGTCTCGAAACCAACGAACTCACCGTTCTCGTTTTCATAGTTCATGGGAGCAAAGTAGGTGAAGCCGATAACCAGCGTACCCTTTGCGATCACGTACTGATAGTCGGAGTCGGTTTCTGCCTGCTTGAACGGCTCACTCTCGGCGTCGCCCAGCAGGATGTCGTCCAGCTTATAGGTGGCGGCAATCTCGTCGAGCGTACCCTCTGCCTTCAGATGACGAATCACTTCGTTCACTTTTGCGGTCAGGTCGGAACCCTTGCGGAACGCAATGCCGTATTCTTCTTCGGAATAGCCTTCGCCCTCGACCACGAGATCGGCAAAGTCGGTGCCTTCGCCGATCGAACCGATCGACATAACATAGTCAACGATCGCCGCGTCCGCAGTACCCGAAGCCACTTCCATGAGTGCTTTCGCCTGGGTGTCAACAGCGGTGTAGGTGCAATCTGCAAATGCTTCCTCGGTGGTAGCGACGGTTTCGCCTGCCGAGCCTTTTTCTGCGACGATGATCGTTTCGGTGTTGCCGCAAGCGGCAAACGAGAACATCATCACAACGCACAGTGCCAGTGCAATGATCTTTTTCATAATAATCGTTCTCCTTTAATAAAACATTTCGTGCCGTTTCGGCACATCGCTCCCTATTATATACCATTGTGTTAGCAAAGTAAAGTGGTAAAACGAAAAAACTTTAAATATTTTAAGTCGGGCAATATGTCTATTGTGAACAGTCACTGCATAGAAATGAGATGTGAAGGGAGGGTGACGCTGTGCAGGACATGCTCGAACGGTTGAAGCCGCAGCTACCGGCTTCGGTAGCGTCTGTGCTTAGTGCATTGCCGCCGACGGTTATTGTTCAAGCGCAGGAGATACGCCTTCGCGTCGGTGCGCCGTTGATAGTCTCGTCTGCAAACGAGGATATGGCGTTCGGTGCGCCGCTTACCGCCGAAACGGTGCGCGATTGCTTGTGGCGCTTGTGCGCAGGTGCCGTGCATGCGCATGAGCAGGAATTGGCGAAGGGCTTTGTTACCGCCGGCGGCGGATTTCGCGTCGGTGTGGCGGGAACGGCGGTTGTCAAGGACGGCGTTGTCACGGCGTATCGCGATATTGTATCGTTGTGCATTCGCATAGCGCGTGAAATCGACGGTTGCGCCAGGGCGCTCATGCCATTTGTGTCTGACGGCAATGCAATCAGCAGCTTACTGTTGTGCGGTGTTCCCGGAAGCGGCAAAACAACGCTGTTGCGTGATATTGCGCGGGGATTGGCGCAGCGATACCGTGTGGCGGTGGTTGATGAGCGGCACGAACTCAGCGGCGAACAAACGGCAGCGTGTGATATTCTTAAAGGCTGCCCGAAGGCGGTCGGAATTTTGCAAGCGGTGCGCACGTTAGCTCCCGATGCAGTGATCGTCGATGAACTCGGTGATGCTGCTGAGTGGGATGCGGTCGCCAAAAGCGCTTATCTCGGCGTGCCGCTGATTGCCTCGGCGCATATCGGCTCGCCTGCGCAAGCGCGACAGCGGACGGGACTTGTAAATTTGCTGACAGGCGGCGGCTTTGCGCGGGTGGCATTTTTGCCGCCGCGATCACAGCCATATGCCGAAACACGGATTTGGGAAGCGAGGGATTTGCTTGAGGATCGTGGGAATCGTGTGTGTCGTGTGTGCCTGCGCGGGAGCGGGGATCGCTGCGGCGCTGCGCATGCGTGACAGCGAACATCTGTGGCGTGCGTGGGTCACTCTTTTGCGGCGGTTATATGCCGATTTGCGGTATACCGCTATGCCGCTTCAGGCGTTGCTGGCAGCGGTTGATCGTACGGGACTCGAACCGCTCGGTTGGCTGGATGAATATACCGCGTCGGACGCGTCGCCGCACCTGCCGCAAACGATCGGCAAGACCGAAAAAGCGTTTGCCGAAAGTTTTTTCGCGGGACTTGGTGTTACCGATCTTGACGGACAACTTGCACATATCGCGTGGCATATTGAACGCGCCGAGGAACGGGTGGTTGCTGCATGCGAGAAATATCGTGCGCGTGCAAAAGCGTGTACGACATCGGGGATTTGCGCGGGATTGTGCCTCGGTTTACTGCTGTTGTAACGGAAGGAGTGTAAGAAATCGTGGATGTGGATATGGTGTTCAAAATCGCCGCGATCGGCATTATCGTGGCTGTACTCAATCAGGTGTTGATGCGGTCGGGGCGCGAGGAACAGGCTATGTTGACAACGCTTGCGGGATTGATCGTGGTGCTGACGATTGTCGTTACCGAAATCAGCAGCTTGTTCGATACGGTCAAATCGGCGTTCGGGTTGTGAGTAGCCTATGACGATTTGGATGATCGTAGGAGTATCCGTCGTAACGGCAGTGCTCGTATTGACCTTGCGCCAAACGCATCCGCCGTTTGCCACGGCATTGGGCATCCTGGTGGGCGTATTGTTGTTTGCGGTAGCGCTGAACGCATCAATACCTGCAGTGAAATCGCTGGAAACGCTGCTTTCGCGCGACAGCATCGGCGAGATCTACGGCCCGATACTTACCAAGGCGCTCGGTATCAGCCTGCTCACGCAAACGGCAGCGGATGTGTGCCGTGACGCAGGCGAGACAGCAATCGCCGGCAAGGTGGAATTCGGCGGTAAAGTGCTACTGTTGTTGTGCTCAATGCCGTTGTTTGAATATACGGTAGCGTTGCTCGAGAGCATCGTGCGAGGACAGGCGGTGATACCATGAGAAAGGGTGGTTTCGCCGTGATGCTCGCTGTTGCTTTGCTGTGTTTTACCGGTGTAACAGCGGCAGCTGAGGACACATCGGTTATTCTGCAGGAGCAATGGGAAGCTGCAGGCGTGTCGACGCTGTATGCGGAATTGCCCGAGCAAACGCAGCGATTGCTTTCGAAACTCGGCATTCGGGAGTTGTCCTGGGAAGCGTTGACGGCAATGGATACGCAAACCGTGCTGTCGGCGCTGAGTGATGCGTTGTCGTCGGAAATCGCGTTACCGTCTGCAGCGGTAGGGCTCACACTCGGCGGTATATTGATTATGGGGCTGTATACCGTAATGCAGCCGCGGGCGCACGGTGCAACGGCGGTTTTTCGTATGATCGGTGTGCTTTGTGTCATCGCGCCGCTGCTTGTGCCGTTGTGGCAAACGGTTGAACGAGTACAAGCTGCTGCCGACAGTGCATCGGTGTTTTCGCTCAGCTTTGCGCCGGTTTACGCCGGTGTTTTGGCGGCGGAAGGTCGCGGCGCAGCGGCCATGTCGTATTCGTCGGTTATGTTGGCGGTGTCGGAAGCGATCGGTGTATTAACGGCAAAAGTGATCGTTCCGTTGCTTGCCATGGTGTTGGCTCTCGGTACCGTCGGCTCGCTCAGTGACGAACAGCGCTTGACGGATGTCGCCGCGATGCTGAATAAAACCGCACTGTGGCTGATCGGCATTTCAATGACCGTATTTGTGGGGTTGCTTTCGATGCAAGGTGTCCTGTCCGCGACAGCGGATAGTGTCGGTGGTCGTGTGATGCGTTTTTCGGTGGCGGGGTTTGTTCCGGTGGTCGGCGGTGCGCTCGCGGATGCACTGTATACCGTGCGGGGATGCCTCTCGACGCTGCGTGGTACGGTAGGGTGGTTCGGCATTTTAGCGACCGTGCTCACGGTGCTGCCGACACTTGCTGAATGTATCGGCTTCAGCGTGTGGTTGTTTGTTGCCAAAACTGCCGCTGCCATGTTCGGGTTTCATGATATTGGCAATGTGCTTGGCACAATACAGGGGGTTATCAAAACGCTTATCGGTGTTTTATGCGCGGGAGCAATGCTGATGATCGTATCGGTTACCATTCTGGCGTTGGCGGGGGGTGTTGCAACATGACGGCGTTTACCGATTGGGCGGTGGGCTTGTGTGCTGCAGGGGTTGCGTGTGCATTGTTGCGCATGCTATGTCCCGAAGGTGCGATGAACAGTGCAATGCGGGTGATTACGGCGATGTTGTTCTTTTGTTGCCTGCTGTCACCGATCGGTATGTTGCGCGAGCTTTTTGCAGACGGTTTTTTGCGCGTGGATGCATCGGCACCGCCACCGTCGTCGGCGTTGTCGGAGCGGGTGGATGAACAGGCGACAGCGATCATTGAACACGTGTTATTGGAGGATGCGACCGCACGCTTGGGGGAGATTACTGTCAAACGCGTAGAGATCCTTTGCGCTTCGACCGATGCGCAAAGCAGTATGGTTATCGAACGTATCAAAGTTGTATTCGACAAAGAGGAACACCCGCTCGGCTCGTCGGCAATCGCCGTTCTCGAGCAAGCGTGGGGCGTTCCCGTGGAGGTGTATTATTCCGATGCCGATTAAATACGCTGCGTTGCTTAAGGCAATGCTCGGCAAGATGAAAAAGAGCACATGGTGTTTGGCTTTGGGGCTTGGCGGTATATTGCTGATCGGCTTATCCGCGTTTTATGACAACGATCGTTCACCGCCGACCGCTTCTGCGGTTAACGCCACAGCCGATTATGCCGCACAGTTGGAATTGCGGCTTGAAGATATGGTGTCATCGGTGGCGGGAGCGGGGGCATGTCGTGTCATGGTTACGCTTGAAAACGGTGTGGAATATGTGTATGCCAATGAAGAGAAAATCAATTCCGATCATACGCAAAGCGACAGCGGCGATGTGTCGGTGCGTGACGACAGCCAAAAGACGGTGGTGACAGTGGATGCGGCTGACGGTAAAGCGGGACTTCTTGTCACGGAGATTCACCCGACCGTACGCGGTGTGGTGGTTGCGTGTGAAGGCGCTGACGATGAGCGGGTTGCCGCTTTGGTTAAAGCGGCGCTGAAAACTGCATTGAATATTACCGATAAACGGGTCTGTGTGATCCCGTATCAAAGCAAAGGGGAGAGCTGAGTTATGAAAAAGGTGTTCGGCAAAAAGCAAGCAATTTTAACGGCAATGGTGTTGCTGCTCGGTGCGGCTGTGTATCTCAATTATTATGTATCATCCCATACACCTGTCACCGTCGGCACAGACGAGCAAACGGCAACCACAACAACAGCGGCATTGGGTGAATCACAGTTCGTAAATAATACCACCGCCGCACCTGCTGCAAACGATGCGTTTTCAGCAGCGCGAAATGATCGAGAAGCGGCGCGGGAGGCAGCACTTGCGATCCTGCAAGAAACTTTAAATGATGTCAAACTTGACGAAGCAGGACAGCAGAAAGCGCTTGAAACTGCCGCGAAGCTCGCATCGGCGGTTGAACGGGAAGCGGTCGTGGAAAACCTTATCAAAGCCAAAGGATTTGAAGATTGCGTGGCATATATTGCCGATGATTATTGCCATGTCACCGTGAAAGCGACAAGCCTCACCGAAGCGCAAACACTGCAAATTGCCGAAATCGTCACAGCGCAAACCGATGTTCCGCCCGCCAATATCAATATTTTATCGGTAGAATAAGTAAAAAACGGGTAAGTTTCTTTGAAAATTCGAAAAATCGGTTGCGTTTCGCCGAAAAGAATGTTATACTATTAGCAGTTGTAAAAAATAAAGGGGGCGCTCGATTTATGAGTGAAAAAACCAATCTGCCGACCGATGGCAGCTGCATTATCTCGGAAGAAGTCATTGCGACGATCGCGGGAAATGCGGCGTTGGAAGTGGAAGGAGTTGCGTCGCTGGCGCAGCGTCCGATCAATCTCCGCGGCGTTATGGCTACGGGAGCCGTTCGTTCGGTTGGTGTGATCAGCAACCCGAATGAGACCGTGCTCGATATGTATATTCAAACCACCCTGACCGCGCACATTCCGACGGTGGCGGAAGAAGTGCAGACCGCCGTGAAAAGCGCTGTGCAGTCCATGACCGGCAGCCCGGTCACCAAGGTCAATATTCATGTGGTGGGAGCCGCCAAAGAACCTCAGACAACCGAACAGCAAGACGATTGATCGTTGCTTTAGTGCGAGTTGTATTTGAGGACGGCGCAAAGAACGATGAGGCGAAACCCTCTGCATGCTGTGTGGAGGGTTTCTTTGTTTCCAAACATATTTTACACGGCAAGTTAACTTGAAGGAAAGGTCGGTAACAACCTATGGCACGACGCAAATCCAGAGAGCTGGCGTTTGTTCTTCTTTTTGAACGCTGCTTTGATGAGACCGATATGCAGGAAATCATTGATCGCGCAATTGAAGCGCGCGATATTGAGCCTGATGATTTTGCCCTTCGTTTGGCGAAAGGCGCGGACGAGTATATGCTTGAGTCCGATAAACAAATTGAAGAATTTTCCCATCGTTGGAGCAAAGCGCGCCTGTCGAAAGTGTCGCTGGCGATCCTGCGCTTGGCACTGTATGAGATGCAGTATGTTGAGGAATCGCCCGTCAGCGTGGCAATCAACGAAGCCGTCGAACTTGCAAAGAAATACGGCGAGGACGATGAGCCGCCCTTCATCAACGGTATTTTAGGCGCTGTTGCGCGAAAAAACGGGGATGATGTCGAGGCGACCGATGTGGTGTCGGAATGATTGCGCTCGGTCTGGACACCAGTAACTACACCACCTCTGCTGCGTTGTATGACAGCAAGGCGAATGCGGTAACGCAGCAAAAAAAATTGCTTCCCGTTGCCAAGGGACAGATGGGGCTTCGTCAAAGCGATGCGCTGTTTCACCATGTGCGTCAATTGCCCGATATCGTCGGCGCCTTGCGTGAGATGAATGATACGGCGGTGGATTGTATCGGTGCATCCGATCGTCCTCAACAAGCGGACGGTTCCTATATGCCGTGCTTTTTGGCGGGAGCAGGTGCTGCGCGCGAAATCGGCGCGGTGTTGCGTGTGCCCGTATATATGTTTACGCATCAGCAAGGCCATGTCGCGGCAGCTTTGTACAGTGCGTCGCGCCTTAATCTGCTGCACGAACGCTTTTTGGCGTTTCATGTGTCGGGCGGCACGACCGATGCGTTGCTTGTCGAACCCGACAGCGAGGCGATCATTCGTTGCCGTGTTGCGGCGCATTCCAAAGACCTCAAAGCGGGTCAGTTGATCGATCGTGTGGGCGGTATGCTCGGCTTGCCGTTTCCCGCAGGTCCCGCACTCGAGGAGCTTGCGCTGAAAGCGACGGGAGTATACAAGCCGCGTGCGTCGATGAACGGTATGGATTGTCACCTGTCGGGTGTGCAAAATCAGTGCGAGGCAATGTGGAAGAAGGGTGCTCCCGCCGAAGAGGTTGCGCTGTTCTGTTTGAAAAGTATTGAGGCAGCGCTCGTTGCCATGACCACGGCACTGCGCGCGGAGTTCGGCAATTTGCCGCTGGTGTATGCGGGCGGCGTGATGTCCAACAGCCTGCTCAAAGCTTCGTTAACCGCGCAGTTCGGCGGTGCGTTTGCCGAGCCGGTGTTTTCGGCGGATAACGCGGCAGGTATCGCGGTGCTCACCGCTATCAAGCATCAAGGGGATGGTGTGCTGTGAAAGTTATTTCCATATCGCAGCTGAACCGCTATGTCAAATCGCTTCTTGAAGGCGATCGCAACATTGCCGCTGTGTATATCGGCGGTGAGATCAGCAATTTTACCAATCACTATAAATCGGGACATCTGTATATGTCTCTGAAAGACGAAAATGCGTTGGTGCGTGCGGTTATGTTTCGCGGAGCTGCCTCCAAACTCACCTTTACCCCCGAAAACGGTATGAAGGTGATCGTGAAGGCGCGTGTGTCGCTGTATGAAAAAGACGGCTCGTACCAATTATATATCGATGCCATGCAACCCGACGGTGTCGGTGCGTTGCAGGTAGCGTTCGAACAGCTTAAGAAAAAGCTTGCCGAGGAAGGCTTGTTTGATGAAGCGCATAAGCGTCCGCTCAAGCCCTATCCGCGTACGGTGGGTGTCATCACTTCGCCGACCGGTGCGGCGGTGCGTGACATTCTTAATGTGCTCGGCCGTCGTTATCCCATGGCGAAGGTGCTGTTTGCGCCCGTGTTGGTGCAGGGGGACGGTGCCCCGCCGCAGATTGTGGATGCTCTTGCGCGTGTCAACGCGTTTGAGGATGTTGATGTCATCATTCTCGGACGCGGCGGCGGCTCGCTCGAAGAGCTGTGGGCGTTCAATGACGAACGCGTCGCCAGAGCGGTGTACGCTTCGCGCGTCCCTGTGATTTCCGCGGTCGGTCACGAAACCGATTTTACCATTTGCGATTTCGTTGCCGATCTTCGTGCGCCGACGCCGTCGGCAGCGGCGGAGCTTGCCGTGGCGGATACGGCGTCACTGCTTAGTGCGCTTTCTGCTAAGCGTGACCGCTGTGAGCAGCTGCTTCTTCGTAAGCTGGATGCCGAGCGTTTGCGTGTCAAAAATCTGGCGGAAAAGCGTTGCCTCACCTCGCCGTTGTTCTATGTTGAGGAACGCCAAATGCGGCTGGATATGCTGACACAAGCATTGGCAGGCGCGCAAAGCCGCGAATGCCATCGCGCGGGGCAACGGCTAGCTGCCGGTGCGGCAAAGCTGGATGCACTCAGCCCGCTTAAGGTGCTCGGTCGCGGTTACGCGATCCCCT
>JAZURB010000089.1:0-7984 GCA_045605945.1 Acutalibacteraceae bacterium | reverse complement strand
CGACTTCGCCACATACACGCACAGCACATTCTGCGAGCGTTGGTTGATAATGGTATCCAGCACGATCTCGGTTTTACCTGTTTGGCGGTCGCCGATGATCAGCTCACGCTGACCGCGGCCGATCGGGATCATGCTGTCGATCGCTTTGATGCCCGTTTGCAGCGGCACCGACACACTCTGGCGTTCGATGATGCCGGGAGCTTCCGATTCGATCGGATGTGTCGCGGTCGACGCGATCGGGCCTTTGCCGTCGATCGGCTCACCCAGCGCGTTGACAACGCGACCGAGCATGCATTCGCCGACAGGCACGGCGAGAACCGCGCCCGTGCGCTTAACGACAGAGCCTTCGTGGACAGCGTTGCTGTTGGACAGCAACGCGACCGACACGGTTTCCTCTTCGAGGTTTTGCGCCATGCCGCGCGTACCGTCCTCAAACTCCACAAGCTCATTTGCCATGCAGTTCTTGAGTCCGTAAACACGGGCGATACCGTCGCCCACCAGAATGACCGTTCCGGTCTCGGTCATTTCGATACGGGATTTATAATTTTTAATTTGTTCTTTTATGATGTTGCTGATTTCTTCGGTGGTACCGTTCATCTGTTGATCACTTCCTTCACCTCTTGTAACCGGTGACGCACGCTGCCGTCATAGGTCTTTCCGTCCGCCTCCACGACGATACCGCCCTTCAAAGCGGGATCCACCTCGTAAGTGGGGATGACCTGACGACGGCACATACGCACAAGCGCCTCTTCCAGCTTTTTACGCTGGTCGTCGGTTAACGGCACGGCGGATGTCACCTTCACGGCGGACACGGCGCGCGCCTCCATATAGAGCTTTTCGTATTCCGCAGCGCAATCAAACACGCCCTTGATATGACCGTGTTCGATCATCAGTTGCAGAAAAGACAAAACGAATTCGGGCAGCTTATCGCCCAGCGCCTGCTCGATCGCAGCAGTACGCTCCGCGGCGGGAATGCCGTAGCAGCCGAGGAACTCGAGATATTCGGGGTCCTCTTTCAGCACGGCAGCGGCCAACTGCAGACCCTCACGAAAAGCATCGGCATTGTCCGTTCCCAGCGCGAGCGCAAACAGCGCTTCGGCATAGCAAGTTGTCATATGTGTCATGGTCATTCACCTATCGTTTCAATAAACGAATCGATCAACTGACGATGATCGTCGGCGTTGATCTCACGATCGAGCATCTTCTCCGTCAACAGGACGGACACATCCGCCAGATCATGCTTGATCTGCTCTTTTGCTTTGCGCTGCTCAAGCTCCGCATCCTCTTTTGCGCGGCGCACAATGATATCCGCCTTGTCGCGCGCCAGACCCAGCATCGCATCGCTGCGGCGGGTGGCGTTGATGTGCGCGGTGTCGAGGATCTTTTGCGCCTCGTCATTCGCGGTGGAAAGCGTTTGCTCCCACTGCGCCTTGTTCGCCTGTGCTTCCTTTTTCGCCTCTTCCGCCTCGGCATACTCGGCATCGATCTGCGCCTGACGGGAAGCGAGCATATTACGAATGGGTTTGAACAGGAACTTCTTGAGGATCAAGAAGATAATCACCAGGTTGCAAAGAGAGATCAAGATCTGCCAAAGGTTGACCGAAATAACAGCAAGATTATCTTGGGGCATTTCTTTCACCTAGCCTCTCGATTATTTGGGCAGATTTGCCACGGTCTCGGTCAGCACCGACACGAGCAGGTCGGGCGCGACGAAGATAAGCAGGATCGCGATAACCAGCGCGTACAGACCGGTGGTCTCCGCAACGGCGCAACCCATAAGCATGGTGGTGGTCACATCGCCCTTGCATTCGGGCTGTCTGCCGATCGCTTCGCAAGCCTTCGCCACCGCGTTACCTTCACCGATACCGGGGCCGATACCCGCGATCATTGCCAAGCCGGCGCCCAGAGCGCACATACCGAGAATAATACCAATTGCCAGTTCCATAATTACTTCCTCCGTTTGTTTAATTTTTTCTGTTTACGTTTTTCATAGTCGTCCTGAGCGAAGCCGCCCGAGACATACAGCATCGTCAACATAGCGAATATACACGCCTGCAAGGCGCTGCTGAACAGGTCAAAATAGAGCGATAAGACGGCGGGCAGACCGATCTGCAAGAACGGGATCTCCCCAAGCGCGCCGGGCAACCACCCGAGCACCTTTGCCGAAACGCCCTGCAAGCCCGATGCCACCAAAATGGAAATAACGACACCCGACAGGATGTTGCCGTAGTGACGAAACGCCATGGACACGGGAGTGGCAACTTCGCCGATAATATTCAGCGGGGCAAGTGCCACGGGATCCGCGAGCGATTTGACATAATGCCACGGACCGCATTTCAGTTTGTAATAGGTAATAATAAAGAACACGAGCAGCGCCCAGCCACCGACCACATTGATATCGGATGTCGGCGGGAATAAACCGATCAAGCCAAGCAAGCTCGACAGCGCCGACAGCATCATCATGCCGGCGATGAACGGGGCGAAGCTCTTGAAATATTCGCCCATGTTGGTGCGGATCATCTTGTCCACCTGTTCAACCGCCCATTCGGCGATCAGTTGTCGCTTGGTGACGGGTTTCGCCGCCAAACCGTGGGTCAGATACAGGCACAGGAACAGGATCGTCAAGATTACGAACACCGAGTTTACCTGCGATTCGGTGATCACGATCTGCAGGAAGTTCGACACACCTTCAAACTGACTCTGATAGAAGATACGCGCGCCTTCGATCGAGATGCCTTCCGACGGCACGGTGGTCAAAATCTTGATGACCATACCGCACACAAGCGGCAGGATCGCACCGCACAGCAGCAAGATATCCGTCAGCTTAAACCGACGGGATTTCACATTCATTTGTTTTTCTCCTCCTTTCGGCGGAATACGGGATACAGCATGATCGCGATACGCGGGAAAAGCAGCGGAATCAGCAACGACAGCAGGTTAAATACCGCCACCTCTTTCATGCTTCGATCAATCACCACCGCCGTAAGGATCAGCAGCAGCATGCCGAACAAGCGTCCCATTTGCGACAACCGCATCAGATTTTTTGCTTGTTTTTCTTCTTTGGTAACGGCTTTTTGCACCGTCAGTCCCATTATAAAAAAGTTACCGACCGCCAACACGCCGCCGTAGAGATTGCCCCACAGCACCGTGATGTCCCAAGCGCCCGCCACCAAAAATACCGCCTGCATCAGCGCGCTGAGCACCAGCACAAGCGCGGCAATATACGCGGTGTTTTGCAACACGGCCTTTTCGGGTTTGATAACACATCACCGTCCTTTTTGATTGTTACGCCTCGGGCGAAATCTTATCCGAGATTCGTTCGATTTGCCACGGCGAGATATATTCGACTTCGCTGCGTCCGCGTCACCTTGAGCGAGCCGTAGGCGAGTCGAACAGGTCTCGGACGGAACTTCACTCAGCATGGCGCGCCGTGGCACTTTACGCTTCGGGGAGCTTGCACACATCGATCCAGGCAATCGCCTTCGATGCCGTTTCCAGCTCCGCCGTTGTCAGCTTGACAGCGCTTTGCGCGCTGCCCGCCGCAGGATACACAATATCAAAGCGCTTCATCGACTCGTCAAGATATACCTTCACGCCGTCGTTCACCGCAAAGGGACAAACGCCGCCGACCGCATGGCCGATGCGCGCCTGCGCATCCTCGCGCGGAAGCATTTTCGCCTTGGTGTGAAACTGCGCCTTGTATTTCGGGTTATCGA
This sequence comes from Acutalibacteraceae bacterium, assembly GCA_045605945.1. Classification (GTDB taxonomy): domain Bacteria; phylum Bacillota; class Clostridia; order Oscillospirales; family Acutalibacteraceae; genus RGIG1959. The sequence continues at coordinate 4,268 of JAZURB010000089.1, read as the reverse complement.
TCTTGGTATCGCCCGCGCACACGATAAGCACCGTGTCGCCGTCCACGTCAAACGACAGCGTTTTTGCGATGCACGCCGGCTCGCAACCGACCGCTTCGGCGGCAAGCTCCACCGTGGCACTCGAACAGTCAAATTCCAGCACCCGCTCGGCAAGCCCGAAAGCGGCAAGATACTCTTTCACGGTTTGCACCGACATAATTACACACTCCTTGGCTATTGCAAACACACAATAAATATGCTACAATTTACAACATAAAAGTAAGTTCGCGACCCGACGGCGCATACGGACGGCAACGCACGCCCGTCATCTCCAGCATGCGACGCGAGGCACGCGTGCTGTCGGTATCGTGATATTTATCGTCGAGATACACCACTTCGGCGATGCCCGTTTGGATGATTGCCTTGGCGCATTCGTTGCACGGGAACAGCGTGACATACACCGTGGCGCCGCGCAGACTGCCGATATCGGCATTCAAAATCGCATTAAGCTCCGCGTGGCACACATAGAAATACTTGGTGTCATACGGCTCGCCCGTGCGCTCCCAAGGCATCTCATCATCGTGGCAGCCGGTAGGCATACCGTTATATCCCAGCGACAGGATCTTATGCTGCGGATCGACGATGCAAGCCCCCACCTGCGTGGAGTTATCCTTGCTGCGTTGTGCCGACAGCAGCGCAATTCCCATAAAGTACTCATCCCAGGAAATATAGTCGTTTCGTTTCACAGGCAACCTCTCCTTCACAAACGAAAATGATCAAAGAAAAGTATACCATGTTCTCCCAAGCTTGACAAGAGGGTTTTGTCGATTTCAGACATCGGAAAGGATGTATTTTATGAAAAAACGAATTTTGGCATTGATTTTATCGACAGTGACCGTACTTTGCTTATTCAGCGGCTGCGAAACCACCGAAACCGGCAGCAGCGGCAATGTTTTCGTGGATCAGGAAGAATATAAAGAGCTGATTTCCGAACGCAAGGGCATCAAATTCGAAGAGCCGCCCGTGCTGTATATCAACGGTGTCAAAGCGATCCACGAAACCAAGAAAAATTACTATTTCTTCTCCGTCTCCGAGAATGAGGAGTGGGAGCAGCTCACCCCCACCGTCGAGGGGTATGAGGCGGTGTATGTCAGCAACTTTGAGGATCAAACGAAAGCGGAATTCCTTTCCGCCAACCGCGCCGCTAAGCTGCTGCTCTATAACGATGACACCTACGCCTCGCTGTCGGTGATGTTCACGATGCTGCCGCTGCTCTCCATGGAAACCAAACAGCTTCCCGCCGAATACCGTTATCACGATCACGACGAAGAGCAGGAACTGTATAAAGACGACGAAGGCGAACCGATCCCCTGCGATTTCTATGCCCCGCCGTCGGACGATCCCGACGAGCCGATCGGCCTTTATGAAACCTTCATGGAAGTGACGCTCATCGACCCGCTCGCCGCCGAACACGGCTATGAAAACGGGTTCAGCTCGCTCGCCCGCGCGCATATCCGCGGACGCAGCAGCCGCAAATATCCCAAAAACAGCTTCAAGCTTGAACTGCTCACGCTCACCGAAAACACCCTTGTGGAGCGCAATGTGCGCATGCTCGGCATGCGTTCGGACGGCGACTGGAATCTGAACGGCATGTACGCCGAGCCGACCAAAGTGCGCGATAAAGTTGCCACGGATCTGTGGCTGAATATCACCGCCGACCGTGAAGGACTGTTGGCGGTCGGTTATAAAACCGAATACATCGAAATCATCATCAACGGGCAATATTTCGGTCTGTATCTGATGACCGAGCGCATCGACCGCAAGCAGCTCGACCTGCAAGACGGCGATCGCCTCTATTTCGCCGAAGGCGATCTGGGCAAGCATTATACCGATTTCTACGATTGCGAAGACGACGATATGGAAATCAGCGGCTATTCGCTGGATTGGCCCAAGGAGCGTGTCGAGCCCTATAACGAATGGGATCCGTTCGGCGATCTGTGCTATGTCATGGACGCCAATACCGTGGTGTTCAAAGAACGCGCACCCGCACTGATCAACACGGAAAGCCTTGCCGACTATGAAGTGTTTGTCCAGGTAGCGGTCGGTGTGGATAACATTATCCAAAACACCTTCTTTGTCGCCTCGCAACAGGAAGACGGCTCCTATGAATTCACCTTTATCCCGTGGGATATGGATCAACCCTTCGGCAACCGTTGGCACGGCGAGGAGCCGTTGCTCACCGGCGAAGATTATTGGGGACTCACCACCTGGGACGCCAAGTTCTGGATCGCCGAAAAGATGACCATGCGCAACACCGAAGGCTATCGCGATCTGGTGAATGCGCGCTATAACGCGCTGCGCAAAACGGTCACCAGCAACAAAGCGCTGGTGGACATGATCAACGGTGAATTCGCGCTGCTGACCAACTCCGGTGCCTATGTGCGCAACAAGACCCGCTGGCCCGACGGCGGTTACACCGACAGCGTGACCGATACGGGCGATTTTCTGGTCGAGCGCATGCAATGGCTGGATAACCAATACCCCGATTAAACAAAGGAGACACCTTATGGATACCATTATGATTCGCGGCTTGCGTATTTATGCCTATCACGGCGTGAAGGAAGAGGAAAAACGCAAAGGCCAACCGTTCATCCTCGACATTGATGTGTGCGCCGATATGAAGGCGGCTTGCGAAAGCGACAACATCGACGATGCGATCAACTATTCCGCTGTCACCAAGTGCGTGACAGCGACCATGCTCGCCGAGAAGAACGATCTCATCGAACGCGCTGCCGAGCGCGTGGCGCAAGCGATCCTCGCGGCATTCCCCGCAACGGAAGTCACCGTCACGCTTAAGAAACCGCGTGCCCCCGTCGGTGCAGACTTTGAGTATATGGCCGTGTCGATCACGCGGAGGAAAGCGGAATGAAAATGCTCCTCGGACTCGGCGGTAACATGGGTGACATGTCCGTGCAGCTCGACGATGCGATCACCGCACTCGGTGCGCTGCCGCACACAACCGTGCTGCGCGAAAGCAACCGCTATGTCACCGCCCCTGTCGGCTATGCCGATCAACCCGATTTTCTTAACAGCGTTGTGGAAATCGAAACCGCCCTCTCCCCCGCCGCCATGTTGGGAGCATGTCTGGGCATCGAAGCGGGCATGGGGCGCGTGCGCTTGTTCAAAAACGGCCCGCGCGTGATCGATATTGATCTGCTGCTGTGCGACGGTCACGAAAGCAACACCCCCGAATTGACCGTCCCGCATCCCCGCATGCGCGAGCGCGCATTTGTGCTTGTCCCGCTTAGCGATCTCTATCCCGACGGCATCGTTTACGGATACGACCTGCGCGAGGATATGGATAAGGTGATATCACTGTCATAACGCGCGGCATGCATTGTAGGGCGGGGGTTTACTCCCGCCGCAAAAAAGCCCCCTCCTCGAGGGGGCTTTTTTATGCCTTCCTTCGCAAGCGAGACCCGTTCGACTGCGCCACAGCGAGATACATTCGACTACGTCTCATCCGCGTCACCCTGAGAGAGCCACGGCGAGATACATTCGACTCCGCGCGCGAAACGCGCTGCGCTCAGTATGACGCCGTGGCGATTCGAATGGGTCTCGGATGAGGCTTCGCTTAAAGACTGACGCCATCCGCAAAACGCGGGACGATGAAGACATCGTCCCGCGTTTTCTATCCCATAGCGATATAAGCAAGTGCCAAAATCAATTCCTTCGGGGCGCTGTTTTGCCACAGCAAGGCGATGAGCAGCACCAGCAGCAGTCGATCGCTATCGCCGCTCTCATGCGGCACAATCGCATTATTCATCGCCGTCATCCCCTTTCAGTTCTTTCAAAAGCGGCATCAACTGCAGCAATTTCAGCATTTGCCCCGCTTCATCGAGTCGCTTTTGGCGCGGCGGCTGCAAATGCGGACGCAACGCCGACAGCAACGCCGCATCATCGCTCGGCGCACGCATCTTCTCAATAAGCGGCAACACCTTGAGCAGCATCCCGAGATCGAGCCCGCCGCTGTCTGCTGCGGGCGGTGACGGCGCAGGCGGTGCGTCGGGCACGGGCGGTGACACGCCCAATGCCGCCATCATCTCCTCCACTCGCTTCATCCCGTCGGGCGAGCCGAGCAAGCGATCGAGCTTTTCGGAAAGATCGTCCATCGGCACGCACCTCCGTTTCCTCTTGCCTCACAAGCGAAATTCGTGTATACTGAAAATAATCGATAGGATACCTATGCAAAAAGCGCAGCGTGTATTATAGGGGCGACCATTGGTCGC
>JAZURB010000088.1:0-1786 GCA_045605945.1 Acutalibacteraceae bacterium | reverse complement strand
ATCCGCCCAAATACCCCACTGCCTCATCGCGCCCACCACCTCATCGTAGGTCGTCGGATTCCAGATCTCCGCGCGGTTGGAACCCGCGCCGATGATGAGCGCTTCCTTGACAAGACCCGCGTGTTCCATCAAGTGTTTCGGAAGCAAAATGCGCCCTTGGGAGTCCACCTGCACGTCGGCGGCATTGGACGAAAGATAGCGAAGAAGCGGGCGCGACTTGGTCATCGGAAGCTCCTCGAGCTTTTGGAGCATCTCATTCCAGCCGTCGAGCGTGTAGAGGCTGATGCAAGGCTCCATGACTGCCGCGACAACAAAGGTGTCGCCGAGCACTTCGCGCATCTTGGCAGGCACGAACACACGCCCTTTAGCGTCAATATTATGCGAATAACGACCGCGCATCGGTGTACACCCCCTGTCTTTCGCGGAAAACTCTTCGAAAAAATGTGGAAAACTCGGTGGAAAAAGTGAGAAACTCACCACTTTCCACCACAAACACGGTTCTCTCCCCCACTTTTTCTTCATTATACTGTACACTTTTTAAAAATGCAAGGGGATTTCTCGAAAAAAGTTAAATTTTTTTAATCTTTTCGGGAAAATTTTTGAAATTTCTTCCTCTTCACCTCTTTATTGCGAAAAAAACGCAAAAAAACCGCCTGTCTGCCGAAATCCTCCGACAGACAGGCGGTGCGTAAAATTCTGTATTTTGCTTACATCAGAACGCCATTTTTTGCGCAATGTAATCGGCGAGCTTGTCAATAGCGACACGCTCTTGCTCCATGGTATCGCGATCACGCACGGTCACGCAGTTGTCCTCGATCGACTCGAAGTCGTAGGTGATGCACAGCGGGGTGCCGATCTCGTCCTGACGGCGATAACGCTTGCCGATCGAGCCGGCATCGTCATAGTCGACCATGAACAGCGGCGACAGGCGATCGCGCACTTCTTTGGCTTGCTCGCTGAGCTTCTTGGACAGCGGCAGGATCGCTGCCTTGAAGGGTGCCAGAGCAGGATGCAGGCGCAGCACAACGCGGGTATCCTTCTCGTCGATCTTCTCCTCGTCATACGCCTCGCACAGGAACGCGAGCAACACGCGGTCAGCACCCAGTGACGGCTCAATGACATAAGGGATGTAATGCTCGTTGGTTTCCGGATCGAAATACTCGAGTTTCTGACCCGAATGCTCGCTGTGCTGCGTCAGGTCAAAGTTGGTGCGGTCAGCAATACCCCACAGCTCGCCCCAGCCGAACGGGAACATAAACTCAAAGTCGGTGGTCGCGTTGGAATAGTGCGACAGTTCCTTCGGGTCATGGTCGCGCAGCTTGAGGTTCTCGTCCTTCATGCCCAGCGACAGCAGCCACTTGTGGCAGAAATCTTTCCAGAACGCGAACCACTCGAGGTCGGTACCGGGTTTGCAGAAGAACTCCAGCTCCATCTGCTCGAACTCGCGGGTACGGAAGATGAAGTTACCGGGCGTGATCTCATTACGGAAGCTCTTGCCGATCTGTGCCACACCGAAGGGCAGCTTGCGACGGGTGGTGCGTTGCACATTCGAGAAGTTAACAAAGATGCCCTGCGCGGTTTCGGGGCGCAGATACATCTCACTCTTCGCATCCTCGGTCACGCCTTGGAAGGTCTTGAACATGAGGTTGAAGGTGCGGATATCGGTGAAGTTATGTTCGCCGCATTCGGGGCAGCGAAGGTCGTGCTCATCGATGTAATTCTTCATTTCGTCGAAGCTCCAGCCACCGCAGTTGGTGCCGTCGTCCTCGATCAGTTTGTCCGCACG
>JAZURB010000087.1:0-3300 GCA_045605945.1 Acutalibacteraceae bacterium | reverse complement strand
GGCAAATTTTTGCTACGATCAGATAGGAGGGTATTATGAAACGAGTATTGGCTACTGTGCTGGCGCTGAGTGTCATGCTGGTGCCGCTTTGCGGCAGCGTCGTGACGGCAACAGCCGCAAGCAGCACGACCTATGCGGTGGACGCGCTGTCGTTCACGGCAGGCTATGCATCGACCCAAGACGGCGAAATCGATCTGTCGACGGTCACTGCATACGATGCGTATGACACGCACAACCTCACCTACACCGCCGAAAAGACGGAACTGTCCTCGGCGACAGGTATTCCTTATCAGGTCTTTGATGTGGATCTGGAGGGACGCACCACCGGTGAGCTGACCATCCACTACAGCGGTTCGACCAAGGACGGCGAGCGCATTGCCGTAAAGGCATACAATGTGCTGACCCGCACTTGGGACACGATCGGCACCTTTATCGGCACGGGTGAAGTGTCGGCAAAGATCGGCATCGCGAAATACAACGACAACGGCGTTACCCATGTGGCAGCGATGCTCGACTATGTGACGAACGGCTCGAACACCATGATCTGGTCGACCGACCCGCAGCACTACACGAAGTTTGAGGATCTGCACGAGTATTATTACAAAGTGTACCAATACGCTGCCGACCAATATGTGGCAGGCAACGCAGGTTACATCCTCACCACCGGCGACTTGGTGGACGACCTGCCTGCTTCGAGCAAATCCGCTCACCAATGGGAAGTTTCCAGCAAGGCAATGTCCTATGTGGAAGCGGTCGGTATGCCCAACGGTCTTGTCTCGGGTAACCACGATGTTAACACCTTCAACTCGCTCGATTTCTCGACGCCTTCGACAGCGGATTATTCGGCGTTTGCCAGAACCTTCCCCGCTTCGCGTTATGAGAACGAGCGTTGGTACGGCGGCAGCCTGAACAACAACACATCGCACTACGATCTCATCACGATCGGCAATGTCGACTTCATCGTGCTGTTTCTTGGCTACGGCCTCGAAGCGACCGATGAGACGATCGCGTGGGCGAACGAAGCGCTCAAAAAGTATTCTCACCGCACGGCGATCGTCGCGACTCACGAATATCTCGACGCCGTCAGCGCCGAATACGCCAACCGCGGTCAGTTGATCTTCAACACGATCGTCGATCCCAACCCCAATGTCAAAATGGTGCTGTGCGGTCACGATGACGGCACGGTTTGCCGCGAGACGGTCGCTTCGGACGGTCGCGTGGTGTATGAAATCCTCTCCGACTATCAGTTTGTTGAAGCGGAGGATCCTTCCTTCTATGCCAATGAGCACTGGATCGGCAGCGTTTCCGGCTGCTGCGGCGACGGTTACATCCGCCTGCTTACCGTAGAAGGCGACACCCTCTCGGCGATCACCTATTCGCCCGTGACGGGTCGCTACAACCCCTACGGTGACAAAGAAAACATGAAGATCGATCTTGATTGCGGCGTTCCCGATCGCGCGATGGCAACCTCCGTATTCAGCGCGGCTGTGCTCGGCAGCACCACCACGGCTGCCAATGTGGATCGCATGACCGCAACGACCGACGGCGGCACCACCACCTACTCGGCGATCACATATGCGACCGTTCCCGCCGTTCCCGCCAAAACGGACAACACCGCTTGGCCCGCAACCACCTACGGCGCAGCAGCAACGCCATCGAACGCTTTTTATGCACATGCGGCAAAGAAGGCACCTTCGGTGGCTTTCAAAACCGATATCCTGCAAGCAACCAATCTCGGTGCGCATCCCATCAGCAACGCCACCACCCATATCGGCGACTACAGTCTGAATCTTAAAGTCGATTTGAACCGTACGCCGTATTTGTATTATTCGTTTGCGCAATCTGCCGACTCGAAGTTCTCCTTCGGTCTGGTCAACGACACCACTGCTGCTCCTTGGTTGGTGTTCCTGGATAACCGTCTGGGCGGTAAAACGCTTGGCTACGGTGCGGACAACTGGGAAAACGCCGGTCAAGCACAATACTTCTCCGGCAGTGCTACGGGCTGCATCGATATGCGCACCATGGTGTCTGTCGCAGGCGCGACGACATGGGAAGTCGAGCAGCTGAACCTGTTCGGCAGCCTGGCAAAAGATGTGATTATTTCCTATCTGTTCTTCGGCTCGGAGCCGCTCGATCTGATCGGCACGGCATACGGTGAGCCCGCAACGCCCGCAACGGGCGCTATGGCGCACGCAGCCGAGGACGGCCCGATCGTCGCGCATAAGGCAAACCTGCTCAACAAGGTCAACCTCAACGAGAATGCGATCATTTGGGAAACGGTTAACTACGGCAACAATTCTCTTCACTACAAAGTCGATTTGAATAAGACGCCGTATTTGTATTACTCGTTCTCGCAAACACCCGGCTCGTCCTTTACAATGGCGCTCATTAACGACACGACGCGTTCGCCGTGGATCACCTTCCTGGACGCGCGCAACGGCGGCAACGCCATGACCAGCGGCAGCGCGGAATTCGATGCCGCAGGAAATGACAAGTACTTCACGGGCAGCATGACAGGCTGTATTGACATGCGCCAATATGACACCAATCCGAACGACAAATATTGGGCTGTGGAGCAAGTGAATTTCTACAACCAAAACAATGTGCCGGTCATGGTGAACTACCTGTTCTTCGGCTCCGCGGCAATCGGCGGTGAGTCGGCCGATCTTGACGCACTCGACGCACTGTTGCTCGAGGCGGAAGCGATCAGCCTCAGCGATATGACAACCGCTTCGATCAACACCTTCAAGTCGGCTCGCCGTGCAGCAAGAATGATCGACCGCAACGATACCTCGGCGGTGGCGCGCGCTTATACAGAGCTGGCAAGCACGATGGCTGCTTTGGAAAAGATCAAAACCACCGAAGTTCCCGATGTGGGTCTGGTATCGTATAAAAATTACACGATGAAAGCCTCGAGCTGGAAATGCGGCTCGACGCTGGAAGCCTCCGACTCGGACAAATCGTTCGTGCAAATTGAAACAACCTCGACAGGTATGCGTATTCGCCGCTCCAGCGTTGCAACGCACACTTGGCCCAGCATTGTCAATCAAACCGCCTTTACCGTCAAGCCTTACGGCGGTGTTTACCTGAAAATGGACGCCTTCATGGAGCATGCGTGGACGATTTCGATCAATGTCCAGCAAGAAGGGCATGCGGAAACCCGTGTGCGCTTGAATGCGGGTATTCTCAACGCGTTCCACAGTAAGGATGCCGACGGCTGCTACGGCGCTTTCGACGATATCTACGACATCTCCGATGTGTTCAGAATGTACGGTCTTGATCCCACCGCAACCTTCACGG
>JAZURB010000086.1:0-7563 GCA_045605945.1 Acutalibacteraceae bacterium | reverse complement strand
GTTGGCATCGGTATACTCAACGATCGCCGCTTTACCTTCCTCGACACCCATGACCGCCTCGACAATATTCTTGTCACCGGTGATTGCATCGGCGATTTGGATGTTGGCATTCTCCTCGGCGGTTTCGCCCGTCGCAGGAACTGCCTCTTCGGCAGCCTCGTCGGTAGCGGTATCGTTCGTGTATTGCGCGATCACCGCATCCATGTCGCCGCTCTCTTCAAACTTCGCAAGATACTCTTCGAGCATAGCTTTGTTTGCAGCGATGTCCGCATCGGACAGGGCGTTGCCTTCACCGTCTTTATGCGACATGGTGATCGCTTTATACGCGACATAGCTCTCGTCAAATTTCTTGCGCACATCCGCTTCGGGAATCGCTTTTTCGCCGCCTTCGTCATACAACGCGTAGAACAGCGTGGATTCTTCCATGTTCGTTGCGATATACATGCTGCGATAATGCTCTTTGTTGAAGCCGTAAGCGATCAGCTCGCTCTCGTTGACGCCTTCCATTTCCTTGTCATACTCGTCGATCTTGTCCTGCGGGACAGTCACACCGTACTGCTCCATGAGGTTCTTGATCGCTTGTTGACGCACAACACTGTCCTTCGTTTGCTGCACGATGTAGTCGGCAATCTTCATCTCGACTGCCGCCTCGCCTTCACCGTAAGACATGGTCTGTTCCCACGGATCCATGCCGTAGCTGCTGTATTGATACAGGCCGCTGTCATAGAATACCCGCGAGAAGTTGCTGTACAGATTGGCAAGATATTCGCCCGTCGAATACTCGTAGCCGTCGACCGTCGCTGCCACAGCGGGAGTTGAGCAACCGCTCATGAGCAGCATGGAAGCTGCCATCAGCACCGCCAGCGCAGCGCAACCGATTTTACGGATAGATTTCATACACTTGTCCTCCTTGAAAGCGAACTCCGTCGCTTTTCCAACAATATACTGAATATTATACATAATAATTCTCATTTTGTAAACCTCGAAATCGCAAAAAACTTTTCGGTTGCGAAATATTTACATTTCCGCTATACTATATCTATACACAAAAGGAGGGATTTTGCATGACCGGCATCTATATTCATGTACCGTTTTGCGCATCCAAATGCCCGTATTGCGATTTTTACTCCCTCCCCTTGCCCGACGACAGCGTGCTGAACGCATACACCGACGAAGTGTGCCGTCGCTTGCAAGCAACAACACTTGGCAGCGGCGCGGACACGCTGTATTTCGGCGGCGGCACACCGTCGCTGCTGGGTGGCGAACGGCTTGCGCACATTATTCATGCGGCGAAAGCGATCGGGCTGACCGCCGATGCGGAGATCACGATGGAAGCCAATCCCGCCGACAAGCTTTACGATACCTTTGCGGCGTTCGTGCAAGCGGGCGGCAATCGGTTATCGATGGGTATGCAATCCGCCACCGCCGCAGGTCTTTCGGCACTCGGGCGGCGTCACACGCCAAACGAGCTTGCGCGCGCTGTTGACGATGCGCACCGCGCGGGACTAACGAACCTTTCGCTGGACATTATGCTGGGCACCCCGTCGCAAACCGCAGCGGATATCGATGCGGCGGTGCAGGTGTGCCGCGATGCGGATGCGACACATGTGTCGGCATATATGCTCAAAATTGAAGAAGGCACACCGTTTGACAAGAGGCGCGCCTCTCTCCCGCTTCCCGACGAGGACGATACCGCCGCGTTGTATCTGCATGCATGCGCGGCACTTGAAGCAGCGGGCTACAAGCAATATGAGATCTCCAATTTTGCCAAAGAGGGCTTTGAAAGTCGGCATAATTTGAAATATTGGAACAGCGAGGAATATATCGGCATCGGCCCCGCCGCACACAGCTTTTACGGTGGCAAACGCACCTTTTATCCCCGCTCGCTGTCGGCGTTTCTGGCAGGTGAAGCACCGCTGCGCGAAGCGGAAGAGCCGATAATCGACGAGAACAGCGATGAGGAATATGCGATGCTGCGCCTGCGATTAACGGCGGGAATCGACGCGGCGGATTTTGAAAAACGATTTGCCCGCCCGTTGCCCGCGCGATGGATAAATGCGGCAAGGCGCTTGCCTGCACAGCTTGTCACCGTAAGCGATAACGGCATTGCACTCACGCGCGACGGATTTTTATTATCCAACACGCTGATCACGCGCATTTTATTTGACGATTAAACAGGGATTTTGCCTTTTTTCAAAATTTCCTCTTGACGGATGCGCGTTCGTTTGATATAATACTCAAGCAATGTGCTACTGTGGCTCAGCAGGTAGAGCAGCTCACTCGTAATGAGCAGGTCGTCCGTTCGAATCGGATCAGTAGCTCCAGCAAAAAGCTCACAACCAATCGGTTGTGACCTTTTTTGTTTTATTCATTAAACGGCACATCATCAATCGCATAGCATGTGCCTTTGTAGCGGTTGTGCAGGTTTTTGGGGGACGATTGGTCGACGACAAAGAATTGTCCCTTTGACGCGAGAACCGCGAGCTTGACGGGCGCGTTATACTGCGCGGCAAAATAGCGTTTGGCGCGTTTATACAAGCGGTCGCGCTGCACAAATTCCGCGGGGATTTGGGTGGCGCATGCGCAGCAAAGCATATCGCACACGATATGCTCACGCAAGACCTCTTTATCGCAGCGATCGGCAAAGAACGCGTAAAGCGCTTGCGCATACGCCGAAAGCGACATCTTACTGCCGTCAACGGCGTTGCCGAAATCGCAGAAAAGATCAAACGGCGCGATGCCGACCTCCTCGATGAGATAGGTCAGTGTGAGCAAAAAGCGGCCGCTGTTGTACAGACGATCAAGCGCATCCTCGCAATTTTTCAGCACGGTGATCTCTGCCGTCGACAAACACGGCGTGGAGAGCACCTCATAGGGCGGTTCGGGCGAAAAGGTGCAAGGGTAGGTCGCGGGATCTTCACGCATCGCCGCACCGTAAAGCAGCTTTAAAAACCCCATTTGGAACATATGCGCCTTAAGCGAATAGGCGATGTTGAAGCTGTTTTTGAAGCTTGCCATATCCTCGCCCGTGAGTCCTGCGATCAAGTCGATATGGATATGCATGTTACCAAAGCTCATCAGTTTGCGGATGTTTTTGATCAACTTTTCGGTATTGGTTTGACGGTTGACCGTTTTGAGCACATCCTCATTGAAGGATTGCATGCCGATCTCCAACTGCACCGCGCCGTGCGGCATGGCAGACAGGATATCGAGGGTGCTGTCTTTGAGGATATCGCCCGCGATTTCGAAATGGAAGCAAACGGTGTTCGGGATCTCCCTACCGTAATGCTCTTTGATGAACAGCAAAATTTCATCGGCGCGCGCAGCGTTGGCGTTGAAGGTGCGGTCGACGAACTTTACCGTTTGCGTGCCGCTTACCGCTAAGCGCAGAATGTCGCGCTTAACACCGTCCATATCGAAAAAGCGCAGCGATGAGCAACGCCCCGACAGACAAAATGCGCAGCGATACGGGCAGCCGCGGGTGGTTTCGATATAGGTGATCCTGCCGTTTAGATTATCAAAAAATTCATCACAGTACGGTGACGGCGGGGTATCGGTATATTCCCGCTCGGGATTTGTGCGGACAATGCCGTTTTCACGATAGGTGAGTCCCGCGACACGCGAAAGATCGCCGTCCAGATGCTCGATAAAGCACGGAAACACCCACTCCCCTTCGCCCGAAAGCACAAAATCGACAGCCGGATATTGCACAAGGACATTCTCCGCGCGATACGCTACCTCGGGGCCGCCAAGGACAATGCGGCAATCCCACTGTTCTTTGATCAAGCGGCACAGCTCCAGCGTTTTGGTGATGTTCCAAATATAGCAAGACAACGCCACGACGGCAGGGCGTTTTTTGACGATGCTATCGGCAAACGCCGCCACATCGCCGTTGATGGTGCTTTCCATTACCACGGCATCATAGGACGTTTCGGAAAATGCACGAAGTCCTGCCAGCAAGCACCAAGGCGAGAGCGACGCATGCACAAATTTGGAATTTAAGCAAGCAATAACAACCTTCATAGCGGCATCCTTTCGGGGTTCGTTCACACGAAAAAGGATAGCATAATCTGCGCGGGAAATCAACCGCTTCAAAAGACAAAAAAACGCTCGCAGCAATACACCGCGAGCGTTTTCGGTTAAGCAATCGTATTCGGGGGCAGGTTGCGTACCTCATGATAGACATAGGTTGCCGATTGGATATCCGCAACCGCCGCGGCATCCACCTGCAAAAAGCGACATTCGTGATGGAGCGCCGGAGAAACATATTCACGGAAGCCGACCTCTGCCATAACGGTGAGAGCCGCGCCGTGCGTTTCAAGCTTTTCGATGCGCACCGTATCGGGAATATTATATGCATGAATTTCAACGACAACCAGCGCATTCGTTTTGAAATAGTTTTCATCGAACAACGCCTTTTGCTCTTCGTTAAGCCAACGATCTCCCGCACCGTCGCTATATTCCTGCCATTCCTCAAACGAGCGAATCAACATGACTCCGCCTGTTTCGGGGTAATAGTGCGAATATCCAGCGAGCAGCACCTCGGTATACGCCAGCGGTTCGCGTTCATCGAACACAACCTCTTTACCGCCTGCCGCTTGATAGACTTTCAGCGTATCGCGCATGCCGAGAACGCCATCGCCGTCAACATCTGCAACCATGCGCTGTTCTGCGGTGAGTGTATCCTTGCTGCTGACAACGCGGAACAACGCCAATGCATCGCGCATGTTCACAAAGCTGTCGCCCGTGAGATCGCCGAGCGGCGATTCTTGAGCAACCTTGTTATCCACAAACGCAAACGACACGATGTGCAGGTCTTCATCCAGCACCACATTGAGCAGTTGATCATCGTTGATCATTGCCGTGAAATACCACTTGCCTTCCGCAAAGGTCGGCGTATAATCGACGACCTTGACGCTGGAATAGTCGAAACTCCTTTCATAAGGCACCAAAATCGTATTTCTCGTCGGATCATAAAGTTCACTTTGAGTCAAATCCATCGTCACGCCGAATGCGGTTTGCACATACTCTTCAGCTCTTTTTATATACACCGGTGTTACATAATTCTGCGTATTTTGTGTGCCGGGAGGCGGCGTATACGAGACTCCCATTATATCGCGATATGTCGCATCGTACAACGCAATCAAAAGGAGATCCTCGAAGTTTTCTTCGGTTACTTCGCCGTTATATGCAGTCGTATCGCCATGCCAATAAGCAATGTTGGCGGCGATATCCGTCGCCAAATCCCACGCCATGACGAAATCGTTCTCGTCGAGTTCATTGCTTGTCACATACGGCGTGCCGTAGTACCCGTGCGTCAGTTCGATCGTGGTAATGTCTTGTTTCATATGCGAATGAATTGCCGCAAAAAACGAGCCGTTATCCGTTTCCAACGCGCCGTAGTAGCGAACCTCTCCCGACGAACTCGCGCTCGACCAATTGCGCGGCATGGACAAAATACGGCACACATCATCAGGTGAGCCGTCCGCATAGGACGCGGTCATCACCAATGTATGGTCTTCCTCGGCAGTCAGAAGAAGCGTTTCGGGCGGTTCTTTGACATTCACGGAATAGGACGTCGATTCGCCGAGGAAATGAATCGTGATCTCCTCTTTGCCGACATTTGTTAAGTAAGCGGGTTCCACGGTCAGCGGATATGTGCCGCCAAGACCTTTTACATAATACTCGCTACTGCCGTCCAGATAAATATACTCATAGGTATCGTCGGCATAGCGGATGCTGAGCACATTACCGCTGACATCGGGAATCTCGCCGTACATGAAATCGCGCTTAATATACACAAAATCGCGATCATACACGGATTTGATTTTATCTTCGACAACGACTTGGAAATCGTCGCCAACGCCCATAAACATCACGGTAGCATCGTTTTCACCGATCGCCAACTCTTGACCGTATCCTTGATAATACGGAAACAGAATTTCCACCGAGCAACCCGTCTGCTCGCGCAGCTCTTCCATCGTGCCGGTGATGACAGTGCCGTCTTTGTAGGTGACGGTCAATGTGACGTCGACATCGTAATGAAAATAGGGATCCTCAAAAGGCTTGCCGGTTTGCTCATCATAATCGTTACGCCATTCGCCGTCGACATGATACACCACCGTCGTATCGCTCGCTGTAACCGAAGCAACAGGCGTTTCGGTGATCGTATAGGTATAGCCGCCGACAACATCGCCCAGCGTGATCGGCACGGTATGCACACCGACACCCCACGGGTTTTCATAGGATTGCGGATCGGCAATATCACTCGGCCAATACCCTGTTGCTAAATAAATTTCGCGAGAGTTGCCGACCAATGTGCTGCCATCGCTAAAGGTGACAGTATATTCAGAACCGTTATACAAATGATAATGATACCAATAGTGATCCGGTTCATCGCCTTCGCCTTGTTTCACCGCCCAGACACCACGCGTGCCTTCCACGGATGTGTATCCCTCACGCGTGATATCCACAGGGACAACCTCTTGCGCGGGCACGCTCACAGGCAAGATCAGCACCGCCAGCAGCACAGCACACATGACAAACGATAGCATCTTTTTCATAGTTATCACCTCGCAAGTTTATTGTAACACATCACAGAAAAACATTCAATATTTTTTTAGGAACAGGGTGTTTTGTGAGGACACGCGGGTTAGACCCATTCGACTCGCATGCGCTCGCTCAGGGTGACGCGGACCAGACGGAGTCGAATGTATCTCGCCGCGGTTTTGTTCAGAGGGACAACACCTCATCTGTCATTTGCTACGCAAATGACACCTTTCCCTCAAAGGGAAGGCTTGGCGGGGCGTCGAGGTCGCCGCCCCCTCCGAAGACGGTACAGGAGATTGCCTGAGCAGGATACAAAAAATCCCCGCGCTGCAAAGCACGGGGATTTCAGGGGGAAAAATTATAAAGTAGCAATCAAAATATCGCGGGCATCGGCGGTGGTGATGCTACCGTCGCCATCATAATCAAACATCACATCGCTGTGAATAGCTAAAAGTGCAACCTTGCCGACAACATACTGCAGTGTCAGACGCGCATCGGCACTGGTGAGCACGCCGTCTTGATCCACATCACCGCGCAGCGGCTCGGCAACGGTAATATACACATACGCGCCGAATGCGCAGTCTTTCTCGCGGACATACAGCTTGGCATCCCCTGCGGCAAGCGCGGTGATATACAAGGTATCGCCGTTTTCGTCGTACTCGATTGCGATGTTTTCAGACACTTCATATACTTCCATTCCTGCCGCCGCGCCGGTTTTGGGATGATACACACGCACCATGCGCGTCTCGCCGATTTGCATCGGGCTGTTATCGTAGCTCACCTGCGTTGCCGCGCAAAACACAGCTGTGGTCGTTGTGGTAGTTTCCATATCTTCGGCAACCGCCGTCGGGGTTTGTGTCGCGCCAAAGGTCATGGGCAGCATCGCGGTGACACACACCGTTAAGGCGACGATCAAGGCAATCGATTTCTTCATAAATATCCCTCCTGAATATCTCTTCATTACCACACTGCTGTCGTGGTAACGGCGGTTGTTGTCGTGGTGGTTGTGGTGGT
>JAZURB010000085.1:0-5883 GCA_045605945.1 Acutalibacteraceae bacterium | reverse complement strand
CTTCCCCTCGAGGGGAAGGCAAGAAAAGTTGCATAACAGGACGAGGCTCATATCGTCCCCTGTTCCCCACTTCTTCCCTGTATTTGAAAGGAGGGTCACGCAATGGAAACCGCTGCCCTGCATGCGCTGTTTATACGCTGCATGCGCGCGTTTTTGAAAAACAAAACCGTTCCTGCGCTTGACCTGACGCCGCAGGAATGGGGAAAGCTTTATCACCTTGCCAAACGGCAAAACCTCGCGGGCGCGCTGTTCACCGTGACACAGGGGCAAGTCATCCCCGACGCGGTGCATGACCGCCTGCGTCGCGACAGCTTTTTAACGCTGACCGCGTATGAAACGCAAAGCCTTATGGTGAAAGATATCACCGCCGCGCTCACCGAAAAAGAGATCGCGCCGTTGTTTTTCAAGGGTGCCGTCGTGCGGCGGTATTATCCCGATCCCGCACTGCGCTGCATGGGCGACATTGATCTTCTCATTCGCGCGCAAAATATGACGCGCGCAAAATCCGCGCTGGAAGCGGCGGGCTTTGCCTGCAGCTCGGATCGCGGCGAGGTATGGGTATACGCCCGCAACGGCTATTATGTCGAGGTGCATTCGCGCGTCGAAATGTACGATGTGCATAAGCAAAGCACCGTCGCCTACGGCGACGCTTGGGTGGATGCGCGCCGCCGCGATGACGGCAGCTTCCGCTGGTCACACGAGACCGAAGCCGTGTTTGCTGTTTCGCATTTGGTCAAGCATTTTTGCAGCGAAGGCTGCGGACTGCGTCAGCTGATGGATGTGGCGGTGCTGTATACCAAAAATCCCGATACGGCGCTGTGGGAGCGGGTGCTTGCACGCTTGAAGCCCTACGGCACACACCGCTTCGCCCGTCATATTTTGTATTTGTGCCGTGTGTGGTTCGGCATCCCGATCCCCGACACGCTGACAACGCCGCTTTCCGAAGCGATGACCGCCGCTATGGCGCATCGCCTGCTGGCAGACGGTGTGCTGGGCACGGATGTGCGCTTGCTGCTCGCTGCCGAGCGCAAAGAGCGCCAACTCGCCAAAAAAGGCGGCACATTCGGGCATATGGTGCGCTGGGTGTTCCCGCCTGCTGCCGATATGCGCAAACGCTATCGGTATGCGCGGCGGTCGGCGCTGTTGCTGCCCGCTGCCTATGTACACCGCACGGTGGAAGGGGTTACGGCGCACCGTCACAAGCATCAACAGCGTTTGCAATATGCGCGCGAGCACCGCGACGAGCTCGACGATGAAGTGCAGTTTTTTAAAGATATCGGTTTGTAAAACGGACGGCGTTTTTGCGCTGTCCGTTTTTTGTACCCCAACCTGCGGCGGTAAGCGGCGTGGATTTTCGACAAAATTTGTGAATTCGCAAAAAAATATTGAATGTGCGGTATAAAAATGCTATAATACAGTATTATGGCATATTGTTTCTTTATGAAAGGAGGCGAAGGGAATGAGTTTTCGGCGTTGGTGCTTTGCACCGCTGGACAGAACGGCGGCAGCAGAGCTGGCAAGCACCTGCGATTTGGACGGTTTTTTAGCGCTGTTGCTCAGCGCGCGCGGTATTACCGATCCCGCCGACGCGATGCAACTGCTTGACGGCGAAGACGAGCTTTGCGATCCCTTTGCCTTTGCGGATATGGACATGGCGGTCGCACGCATTCAAGATGCGATCGATCGCGGCGAGCGCATTGTCGTTTTCGGCGATTACGATGCCGACGGCGTGACCGCAACGGTGCTGATGGTCACCTATTTGAAGGAAAAAGGCGCGGATGTGCTGTATCGCATTCCCCGCCGCGAGGAAGAAGGCTACGGCTTGCACACCTCGACCGTGGAAGAGCTTGCCGCCACAGGTGCGAAGCTGCTCATCACGGTGGACAACGGTATTTCCGCCGTCGAAGAGGTGGCGCTGGCGAACAGCCTCGGCATGGACGTGGTCATCACCGATCATCATCAGCCGCAGGGCGCGCTGCCCGATGCGGTGGCGGTGGTCAACCCGCACCGTGAGGATTGCGAGAGCGAATTTAAGATGTACGCCGGTGTCGGCGTGGCGTTTAAACTGGTGTGCGCCATGGAGGGCGACGAGGAGTTTGCCCTGTCGCGGTATGCCGACCTGGTAGCACTGGGCACGCTGGCGGATGTGATGTCGCTGGAGGGCGAAAACCGTCGCTTGGTGCGCGCGGGACTGGATATGATCAACCGCGGAGTGCGTCCCGGTTTGGTGGCGCTCGCCGAAGAAGCAGGCGCGCACAACCGTCGCCAAACAGCGGGCTCGGCGGTGTTTACACTCGCGCCCCGCATCAATGCAGCGGGACGCATGGGCGATCCCGATGCCGCCGCGAAACTGTTGCTTTGCGACAACGCCGCCGATGCCGCGCAGCTGGCAAGTCGCGTTGCCGCCTTCAACACCGAGCGACAGAAAAAAGAAAGCGACATTATTGAAGAAGTCACCGCCTATATTGACGCCAATCCGTTGGTCATGGCAGACCGCGTGATCGTCATGGCGGGCGAAAACTGGTATTCGGGCGTGGTGGGCATCATCGCCGCCCGCGTGCTGGAGAAATACGGCAAGCCCTGCATCCTGCTGTCCGTGCACGACGGCATCGCCAAAGGCTCGGGGCGCAGCATCGCGGGATTTTCGTTGTTTGATGCGATCGCCTCCTGCGAGGATATGTTGCTCAACTACGGCGGGCATCAGCTTGCGGCGGGACTCGGCATGCAAGCGGATCGCGTGGAAGAATTCCGCCGCCGCATCAACGCCTATGCCGCGCAGCATTACCCGCTCATGCCTGTGCCTGAGCTGCAAATGGATTTTCGGCTTGTGCCGTCCCAAATCAATCTCGACAAGCTGGACAGCATCGATCGGCTGGAGCCGTTCGGTGCGGGCAACCCCGTGCCGCTGTTCGGATTGTTTCATATGCAAGTGGAGCAAACTGCGGAAGTGGTGGGCAAGCACACGCGCCTCACGCTGTCGCGTGACGGCTTGACGCTGTCGGCAATTCGCTTCGGCGCCACCCCCGCCGTGCTCGGCTTGTCGGTCGGCGATACCGTGCATCTCGCGGTGACGCTCGATCGCAACGAATTCCGCGGCACGGTGTCCGTTTCGGTCATCGTGAAGGATATTCGTTTTGCCGACACGGTGCAAGACGAAATTATCGAAGCCACCCAAAGTTTTGACCGCGCCGTTTGCGGCGAAGCCTTGCCGCAGGAATTGCGCGCGGCGCTGCTCCCCGACCGCGACCATGCGGGCATGCTCTACCGTTTCCTGAAAACCGAAAACGGGTATGACGGCGTGTGGGAACGCCTTTATCACCACTTCAAAGCCACCGTCCCCGCGATGAAACTGCGTCCGGCGGTGGAGGTGCTGCGTCAAGCAGGTCTCATCACCGTGCAAAACGGCGGCGACCGTGTGACGATCGGGCTGCTGCCCGTACAAGGTAAGGCGGACTTGGCACAAACACCGCTGATGAAAGCCCTGACCGATTGACATTTCCCCTACCCCTCGGAGGTGAGCACACATGATGCAGGTTCGTGATTTGATCAGCACGCTGCACGAAAAATTGGAAAAAAGCGATCGCAGCTACGATATTGACGCAATCGACCGCGCGATACAAACCGCCGTAACTTTCCACGACGGGCAACGCCGCAAATCGGGTGAGCCGTATGTGTGTCACCCGTTGCAGGTCGCGATCATTTTGGTGGATCTCGGCATGGACAGCGAAACGATCGAAGCAGGCTTATTGCACGATATCATCGAGGATACCCCGCTCGAGCAAGCGCAACTGGAAAAAGAGTTCGGCGCCAATGTGACACAGCTGGTTGACGGTGTTACCAAGATCACCAAAATGGATTTCTTCTCCAAGGAAGAACAGCAAGCGGAAAATGTGCGCAAAATGTTCCTCGCCATGGCGAAGGATGTGCGCGTGATCATCATCAAGCTTGCCGACCGTCTGCACAACATGCGCACCAGCAGCGGTTGGGCGCCGCAAAAAGCGCGCGACAAAGCCAAAGAAACCATGGATATTTATGCCCCGCTTGCCCACCGTCTCGGTATGCGCGGCATGAAGGAAGAATTGGAAGACCTCAGCCTTAGGGTGCTCGATCCGGTGGCATATGCCGAGATCGAAGAGGCGCTGGAAAACCGCAGCAGCACCCGCACCGATTTGCTCGAAAGCATTCAACAGCGCATCAAAGAGCGTCTGGAGGAATACGGCATGAAGCCGTATGTGGCGGGTCGCGTTAAGAGCATCCCCGGCATCTACCGCAAAATGTATATGCAGCAAAAAGCCTTCGACGAGATTTACGATGTGTATGCCGTGCGTGTCATCGTGGACACCGTTACCGATTGCTACAATGTGCTCGGCCATGTTCATGAGATGTTCCGCCCGCTGCCCAATCGGTTTAAGGATTATATTTCCACCCCCAAACCGAATATGTACCAATCGCTGCACACCACCGTGCTCGGCAAGGAAAAAATCCCGTTTGAGGTGCAGATCCGCACCTGGGATATGCATTACACCGCCGAATACGGCATCGCCGCGCATTGGAAATATAAAGTCGGCATCAAACGCAAGGACAAGCTGGAAGACCGCATCGCGTGGATCCGCCAGTTCGTGGAATCGCAGCAAGACGCCGACGATAAATCCGAGATCGTGCAAACCATCCGCACCGATCTTTCGGCGGATGATGTGTTTGTTTTCACCCCTAAGGGCGATGTCATCTCCCTGCCGGTGGGCAGCACCGTTATCGATTTCGCCTATGCCATTCACTCGGCAGTCGGCAACCGCATGGTCGGTGCGAAGATCGACAACCGCATCGTCCCGCTCGACACCAAGCTCGCCATGGGTCAGATCATCGAGATCATCACCTCCACCTCGGAGGGACACGGCCCCAGCCGCGATTGGATGAAAATTGTCAAAACGGGCGAGGCGCGTGCCAAGATCCGCGCTTGGTTTAAGAAAGAGCGCCGCGAAGAAAACATCGAAGAAGGTCGCAACGCCTTCGAAGCCGAGCTTGCGCGGCATTATATTCGCCTGAACAGCGAACAATACCGCAAGGTGCTGGAAAACGAGCTGCGCCGTCAGCATTGCTCGTCGGCAGACGATTTCTTCGCCGCGATCGGTTACGGCGGCATCTTGCTGTCCCGCATCATGCCGCGCATTCGCGATGAGCATTTGCGCGCCGCGCGTGAGGAAGCGGCAGTCGCCGCGATCACCAACGCCGACAACACACATAAGCATAAAGCTCACAGCGGCGGCGTGATCATCGAAGGTATGGATAACTGCCTTGTGAAATTCGCGCGCTGCTGCGATCCCGTCCCCGGCGACGACATCATCGGTTATATCACCCGCGGCTTCGGCGTATCGGTGCATAAAAAAGATTGCCCCAATGTTCCGCGCGAATTCAACGACGAGCAAGCCGCGCGCTGGGTCGGCGCCTGTTGGGAATCGAGCGTGACGGGCGGTAGCTTTAAAGCCGGTCTGCACATCGAGACCCGCGACCGCGACCGCTTGATCGCGGATGTCACGACCCAGCTTGCGCTCATGCATGTGACGATCTATGCGATCAACGCCAAGGAACCCAAAGATGACCACGGCGAAATGCAGATCACGATCGGTGTCAACAGCGTCGAGCATCTGGAATTGGTTACTTCCAAACTCACAAAAATCAGCGGCGTTGTGCGCGTGACGCGTACGGGCAGCCATCGCTGATGCATCATAAAGGAGACGATAATTATGAAACATCATCGCTTTTTCCGCTTGCTTTGTGCGGCAACGATCCTGCTTATTATGCTCTGCTCGCTCGCAGGCTGCGGCGACCAAAATGACGCTGTGATCACCGTGCCGGACGAGCCGACCACCACCGCTCCGACGCAGC
>JAZURB010000084.1:0-3680 GCA_045605945.1 Acutalibacteraceae bacterium | reverse complement strand
CAACACATCTACCACAAGTAGCACGGTGTTTAAATGGGATGTTCAGCGGTATTTCAATGTAGCTGAGCTTGAAGCGTTAGAACTTGATGTGGATTATATCAACTCTGATCAACCGTTTGGTATGCGCTTTGCGATCATGGGCTATTCTTGGATTCCCAGCGATGAACACAACTATAAGTCGCAGGGGTTCTGGGTATCGCTTGATGATATGATTACGAATTATTCGGATCGCAAGAATGTTGCTGTGCCTGCGGTATATGATCAATTGAAAGTGGATTTCGCTTCGGCTATTTATTACGAGTCGAAGAATTCTTCGTCGGCCGGCGATAATTTCTATCCCGATGATAATCTCTTGCGCATTCGCGAGGTAGAGTTAACTTTGCCTCCCAATTCGAAGCTGACGTTTAATTATATGAATGTCAGTGTCAAAAATGAATATTCCGCCGCAACAAATGAAAACACGGTGTATCCGTGGTCGGTCACGACGAAACCGGAAAGCCTGCCTCCCAGCGGTACGCCTGCGACAACCGAAAAGTTGGATTTGAGCACGGGTAACTACGCTTCGGCGTATAACTGGATAGCGACCTCTGTGCCGACCGTGCAGAGTAAGGTGGATTTGTTGGCGCTTACCGATCAGCATGTTTTGTATGCGAACGGTATGTATTCCGATACCGAATCTGACGGTGTTACTGATTTTTGGCGTACTCTTGACGGCAGCAGCTATTTCACCTCCAACTCCAAAGATATGGTTTACCGCAGCTTTAAACGCCGTGGTAGCTACGAGGTTGGAGAGACCACGAGCGGCGGCACCAATAATAACTACTACATGTATATCAATATAAACACAACGCCGTATTTGTATTTTTCCTATGAGATGAGCGGCGGTGCGGATGCTTCGGCGGGTGTGTATTTTAAATTTGCCGACAAAGGTATTGTTACTAACGCAGACGGTGTTACTTCGCAGTATTCGCAGTTCTATCTCGGACAAAGCGGTTTGGCGTTAAAACCGTGCGATAGTATTATGGCATCTACGGATGAAACTGCAGGCGAAGCACATAAAGCGCTTTGTTCCTCCGCAACAGCGCGTACAGGCGTTATCGATCTTCGTCAGTATTTCCGCTCTGCTGACACCGATGGTAACTATACAGTCGTTATGGACGAAGTGCGTTTTGAAGAGCTTCGTTTCTATTTGAGCGGTGCAACAACAAAGGTTCATTTCAACTATCTGTTCCTCGGTAGTCAGACGCTTGCGGATACTGCAAAATCTACCATTGCTAAAAACAGTGGCGATGCTTTCCCGTGGGCTGTTTCGCATGATGCCTTTAAAAATGCTACTCTCGGTACGAACTCGTCGTTTACATTTGCCAACCGCGTTGATCTTCTTGCAGATATGGAAGATCGCGCGGAATGGAATGTGGGTTATTCGTCGAGCAAAAAAGGTAATTCGGTTGATGAATGGTATGGTGGCAGCACGCGTTATCAAAAGCATGACGATGGCGCGCTGACCGTCAAGGTAAGTGCAAGCAATGACTATATGCAGGTTGGTCATAGCTTTGACCATATCATGAAGATCAACATCGGCACCGATAATACCAAGCTTCGCTATATCAACTATTCTGTTGAAGCGTCGCAAGGTATGCGTTGGTCGATTATTGTGCGTGAAGATCCGCAAAACGGTAATGATGCGGGCTCGATTATTCGTACATGGACGGATGCGGTTGTTCTTCAAGATTACAATGCCGATGCCGATATTTTGAACAAAAGTCAAACTTACGGACAATCCTATTTTCGCGATATGCAATCGTCTTCCGTGTTTGATAAATATTGGTTTACCGGTAACGGACAATCGATTGAAAATGCGCGCGACGATGCGTGGGCAGTGTTTTCTGTTCCCGGTTCGGAAACGGGATGCTTTGATCTTTCGAAAGTATCTAAGGATATTTATTCAAACAGTAACCTTCACATGAACTTTGACAAGGTGTTGTCGTTCTATCTGGTGGCGTACAAAGATCCTTCGATTAAGGATGTGACAGGTAACAACGATGTTGCGGGCTCGGTTAAATTTAACTATGTGTATTTAACTTCCGAACCGCTTACCGGCAGTAGTTACGGTGCTCCTGCGGTGAAAGATAACACTTCGTACTCTTGGCCGCTTACCGGTGCAACGATCAATTATAAATTGGGTAATTACGGCAAGGAATTCCACACGAAAGCTAATGTAACCACCTATTCTACAGACTTTTTTGTGGATACTAATCATACTACAGTGTCCTTTAATCCTGATCCTGCAGGTTCAAGTGCACCCCGTAACTATTACGATTCGTACAACCTTTTTTATTCATTCACCTTTAAAGAAAAAGGCACCAATAAGGTAGCTCATCCGAAGCATGCTATTGTATTTTCGTCTGCGGGAGGATGGCCTTATGGCACAAGAGTTCGGTCATACGGCAACTATGTTGCTTATGCATCGGCGGATGTTGTCGGAGCGTCTGACTGTAATTTTAATGACGACCTTCACGGTAAATATCGAATGCAAATGCCGGAGACCGGTGTTATTCGTCTGACGAAATTCGAGAACGCCGGCGTTAAAAATTTGCAATATGTTCGTGTTTTTTATGATGCGACAAAGTATGATATTTATGTTGAGTATTGTGCAATTGCTCTCAAACAATCGGTCAATGCGGCTACAGCCAGCAAATCGATCACCGCGCTTTCTTCGTCGCAAAAGAAGGCGAATTTCTCCGAGCATGCCTATGTGCAAAACCCCGGCATTACCTCGGTTTTGCAAGGCGATCAATCCGGTAATCCGTATACGACAGTTTCCGAAAATAGAGATCATGTCAAGAATATCACTGTTGATCTGAACCGTACACCGTATATGTACTATTCAGTTGAGTATTTCGGCGGTGCAACAGGTACATTTGCTTTGCAGACCACGACAACGGCAAACGGATCAAAGGGCTTCTATCGTGACGGTTCCGTCAGTGATGTCGGCAGTCCCAATTTGATTGCTGCAGGCACAGCGCCAAGTACAACCAAATACATGCAAACTTCGGAAACGGGATGTATTAATGTAAAGAAATGGTACGAGAAGTATAACGCGCTGCCTTCTAACGGGAAAATTACGATTGATCACATTTATATGTATCTCGCTATTCCGCAGAACGGTGTTGCAGCGAATTGCTTTGCTCGTTATCACTATCTCTATTTTGCGGGTACTGCAGATAAAACCCTGGATTTGATTCCGAATGTAGCCAGTGGCAACTTGGATAGTGGCGTTTCTACTCATGCATGGTCGTTTGATAATGACCTTGTTTGCGGAGAGGTATTCCCGGCTGAAAGCGCTGCTGCAGAATGGGATGTTTATAAGGGCAAATATTATCAAAATCAGAAAGAAGTTTCGACAGAGCCTTCTATCGATGTGAAATATCCCGGCGATACGAATAAGGATAATTTTAATGATCTTCGCTATTCGGATAGTCGTTGGGGCTTCCATTCGATTTGCTATGGCGAGATTGAGGATTCGCTCGGCAGAAGCTTTGATTATGTTTCTTCGGGTAATAACCAGATGAGTGGTCTGACTATTAATCTGAACGAAACACCGTATCTGCATTTTTCTATTTCTCAGGCGGAGGGGTCGTACACGACATTTCTGCTTCAAACAAACGATTTTACCAGCC